>JABDQB010000141.1 GCA_013042495.1 Gemmatimonadota bacterium | reverse complement strand
GATCTCGGCCGCCTGCTCGACGAGCTGGCTGGCCCCGAATGAGCCCGAGAGCGAGGACCCACGGATGGACATGAACAAGCTCATGCAGCAGGCCCAGCAGATGCAGGCCGCCATGGCTTCGGCCCAGGAGAAGCTCGGTGACCTGACCGTCGAGGCCGATTCCGGCGGCGGCGCGATCAAGGTCGTGTTCAACGGCAAGCAGGAGCTGCAGTCGATCTCGATCGATCCTTCGGTGGTGAACGCCGACGAAGCCGACCTGCTCGAGGATCTGGTCCTCACCGCCTTCCAGGCCGGCCACAAGAAGGCCGGCGAACTGGCGCAGAAAGAAATGTCGAAGGTGGCCGGCCCGATGGGTGGCGGCGGCCTCGGCGGACTCTTCTGATCCCGGATGCCCGTTCCCTTCGGATCCGCTCGCCTCGAACGGCTGGTCAAACGACTCGGCCGTCTCCCCGGCATCGGCAGCAAGTCGGCGGCGCGCCTCGCGCTGCACCTGCTCTACGCTGACGAGTCCGAGAGCGAGGACCTCGTCGACGCGTTGCGCGACGTGAAGCAGCACGTGCGTCCGTGCTCGCGTTGCGGATCGATCGCCGAGGCCGAGCTCTGCAGGATCTGCGAGGATCCCCGCCGGGACGACCGCCAGCTCTGCGTGGTCGCCCAGGCGACGGACGTCTTCACGATGGAACGCGCGGCGGTCTTCCGGGGCCGCTACCACGTCCTCGGCGGGCTCCTGTCACCGCTCGATGGGGTGCGTCCGGAGGATCTGAGCCTCGATGCCCTGCTGGATCGCGTGCGGGACTCGGGCCCGGAGGAGATCGTCCTCGCGCTTTCCGGGAGCGTGGAGGGGGAGGCGACGGCCCTGTTCATTGGACAACAACTGTCGGAGGACCCGGTCCGGATTACCCGGCTGGCGACCGGCATCCCGGTGGGGGGCCACCTGGAATTCGTGGATGACGTGACCCTCACGCGGGCCTTCAGCGCCCGATTGCCGCTTTCCTGAGCCTGAATCCCCTGGTTTGGCCCCATTGGCCATTCTGCGCACGGATCTTGCGAACTGCACGGAGAATCCACCCGGGGCAGTGTCCCGGAATCGCAACGGACTGGTCTCCCCCCGGGGAAACCCTTCGGTCGAGATCGTCCAGGCATGGGTTGGCAGGAATGGTCAAAGCAGACTGGTCGATTTACGAAGAAGACTATTGGGCCATCAATAGTGTTCTCGAGGACCTGCTCAAGAGCAGCAATTCGGGGAGCGGTCTGCTGATCGACCGCACCGGCCAACTCATCACGAACGTGGGGACGCCGCCGGACTTCGACGTCGTGGCGTTCGCCAGCCTCTGTGCGGCGGACTTCGAGGCGAACAACCAGCTGGCCCAGCTGATCGGCGAGAAGGACTTTTCGACCCTGTACCACCAGGGGATCGATCAGAGCATGTACCTGGCCCGGATCGCGCGTGACGTGATCCTGGTGGTGCTCTTCGACAAGAGCACGACCCTCGGCCTGGTGCGTTTGCGCGTGAAGCGCGCGGTGGAAGAACTCTCTGCGATCGTCGAGCGCCTCTTCGAGAAGCTCGAGTATCGCAACGAGGAATACGACAGGTCGGTGGTCGACGAGGAATTCACCGACGGTATCGAGTCCGAGATCGACAAGCTGTTCGCGGATTAACCACGGAGCCGGGGGATCGCCGTGTCGCTGATCAACTACAGTTCGCGTGAGATCAACTGCAAGATCGTGTACTACGGTCCCGGTCTTGGCGGTAAGACGACGAACATCCAGTACGTCTACGACAAGCTCAACCCCGAGACCAAGGGGAAGCTGGTCACGTTGGCGACGGAGATGGATCGCACGCTGTTCTTCGACTTCCTGCCGCTGGAGCTGGGTACGGTGAAGGGGTTCAAGACCCGCTTCCACCTCTACACGGTTCCCGGCCAGGTCTACTACAACGCCTCGCGGAAGCTGATCCTTCGCGGCGTGGACGGTGTGGTGTTCGTGGCGGACTCCGACGAGTGCCGCATCGACGCCAACATCGAGGCGCTCTACAACCTGCACGAGAACCTGAACGAGCACGGGATCGAACTCGGTGACGTGCCGTTCGTGATCCAGTGGAACAAGCGCGACATGCCGTCGGCCCTGCCGGTCGAGGAGCTCGAGCACGAGCTCAACCCGGACGGCCACAAGAGTTTCGAGGCGGTCGCGGTCAAGGGTGAGGGCGTGTTCGACACTTTGAAGTGCGTGAGCAAGGAAGTTCTGCACAAGCTTAGCTGAGAAGGGTCACGGTTCCCTTCCCGTGCCGGCCGAGGGTGCTCGAGTAAGTCTCGAGCACCCTTTGTCGTGCATGGTCCTGCGTGAACCGTTCGAGGATCACTTCGCGGTGGTTGTTCGGCCGTCCGGCGAGGTCGAGGCCACGCACGATGGCCTCGGCGATGGCGGCGGGATCGCCGGGTCTCGCGATCG
>JABDQB010000056.1 GCA_013042495.1 Gemmatimonadota bacterium | reverse complement strand
GGATAGAACGGAGTGGATGCGAAAGTCGGGGCGTACACTCGGAAGTGTCGTTCGGTGAATTCATTTTCGGTGCCATCGTTGTACGCGATGTCGCCCACGTGGATGGCGAGGTTCCACTCGTCCCGGCTCATCTGGCGGGCGAGATCGATCTGCTGCGGGCCACCCCACCCGGAGTCCCCGAACAGCAGGACACGCACGTCATCGCCCGCCGTTCCCTCTGGCGGAGCCGTTCTGAATTCGTGCGGCCCCGTGCGCGTGCCGCCCGCGGACACCACGTACTCCACCGCAGCCTCGGCCGGCAGGGATTTGAAGTCCGCGCGGCTCGTTCCCCGGCGGTGGCCTCGCACCTCGGCCTGTATCCAGGTGGAATCGACATCCGGGATACGGTACCAGGCGGAATCAGAGGAGCCCGCCTGGCTCATCCATAGCGCCGAGGCGCTGTTGTCCGTGACGTTCTGGACGTACGGCACCCGCACGAAAGGCGGCGGCGGAGTTGGAAGGCCGATCGGATCGACGGGTGCGGGGTAGCAGGCGGCGAGACCGAGAGCCGTAGCGCCGACCAGGCACCCGATGCGGTTTCTCACTCTCCATGGAGGCCTGCCGGCTCTGCCGGCTTGGCGGAACTGGTTCAGGTCCACGGACGGTTCCATGCCAGAAAGGCGCATTGTTGACTGAATTCGGCGCTGTCGACGGGCCTGGTTCCTGCACAACGTGCGCCGGACGCGATAGAATACGAGGCGACCCGATCGTCCGTCGTCTGGAAGGCGACGGAGATCGAGGTCGACCACAATAAACGGGAACGAGATCTCAGATCATGCACGATCAGAAGAATACACCTTCCTTTACACTGTTCCAAACGGAATCCGAAGACCTCCCCACCGGCATGGAGGAGGTCCACATCGCCTGGGAGGATGACGTGGAGACCGAGGACGATTCCGAGGAGTCTCTGGAGGAGCGGGCGCGCCTTCCCGTGCTTCCGCTTCGCGGTACGGTCGTCTTTCCCTCCGTCGCAGCTCCCATCGCGGCCGGTCGCGAGAAGACACTGGCCGCTATCGAGCACGCACTGCAAGGGTCCAAGCGGTTGATCGCCGTGTCGCAGATGGACGCCGAGACGGAGGACCCCACGCCCGATGACCTGTTTCGAATCGGGACGATCTGCCGCATTGCGCAGATGCAGCGGGTTCCCGGGGGCATTCAACTGGTCGTGCAGGGCACCGGCCGGGGTGCCGTCCTGGAGTTCACCGAGCGTGGTGAGTTCGTGGAAGCCGTCGTCCGGCGAATGCACGACATGCCGCCCCTGGATGACGAGGCCTCCGCGTACACGGCCCTGCACAAGGAGGTTCGGGAGCGAGCGGCTCAGCTCAGCCGGTTGCGAGGTGTGCCGAAGGAGATCGTCGACCATCTGCTGGGCGGCGCGACCAGCGGTGGAGAACTGGCGGACCTCGTGGCTTTCTACACGGAGCTCGAGGTACCCGAGAAACAGGACCTTCTCGAGACACTGTCCGTGGAGGACCGGCTCAGGAAGCTCCTTCTCCACCTCCAGCGTCAGATCGGGGTGCTCGAGGCGCAGGCGCAGATCCGCAGCAAGGTGCAGGAAGAACTCGGCGAACGGCAGCGCGAGGTCTTTCTCCGTGAGCAGATGAAGGCCATTCGAAGTGAGCTGGGCGACGACGCGGACCAGGAGGAAGTGCAGGAGCTGCGCGAGCGGCTCGAGGCCCTCGACCTCCCGGAAGAGGCACGCACCGAGGTCGACCGCGAGCTCCGGCGACTGGAGCGCATACCGCGCGAAGCCGCCGAATCCCAGGTAATTCGGACCTTTCTCGAAACGGTGGCCGACCTCCCGTGGAACAAGCGCACGGAGGACCGGCTCGACCTGAAGAGGGCCGAGGAAATCCTCGAGCGCGACCACTACGGTCTCTCCGACGTGAAGGACCGGGTCCTCGACTTCCTGGCGGTTCGAAGCCTACAGGAGCGCCGTAGCGATGCCGCCGCGGAAGAGAAGTCCGAGGAAGACGTCAGCCCGGATTCCGAGGAGCAGGGCGAGACGGAGTCTGAGAAGGACGAAGATCGCCGCCGCGGCCAGATGGACGACCGGACGGGACAGACGGTCCTGTTCGTCGGACCACCGGGAACCGGCAAGACTTCCATCGCCAAGTCGATTGCCGATGCCATGGGACGCAAGTACGTGCGCGTCTCTCTCGGCGGCGCGAGGGACGAGGC
>JABDQB010000055.1 GCA_013042495.1 Gemmatimonadota bacterium | reverse complement strand
CGACGATCGCCACGAGCCACAGGGCCCCGGCGAGGCCACTGACGCGGCCGGAGACCGTGTTGAGGGCCAGATCCCTCGTCTTATCAGTATCGTGCGAGCTCAAAGTATCGCCCATCCATTCGTGCGTACGGTGTCGGTCCGGTCACTCGGAGGCAGGAGCCTCTTCCTGCAGCTTCCGAACGTATTCCACCAGGTACCACCGGTCGTCGTGCTGCACGCGCCGATACGACGGCATCACGCCGCGCCCGTTCGCGATCATTCCGTAGATGTAGCCGTCCGACAGGTCCAGCGCGCGCTCCGACAGAAGGTTCAGGGTCGGGAGCGGCGGCAGGCGGTTGGGTCCGACCACCGGGCCGTCGCCTGCCCCGGATTCGCCGTGGCACATGACGCAGAACTGGAGATACAGGACTTCGCCCTGCTCCAGGTCTTCGGCCGCGCCTTCCAGCGGGTTCGTCAGCAGCGTATCCGCAGCCAACAGGTCGAGGTGCCGGTCCGAGCCTGCGGGGACCGTTCCGGCGACCGGAGCCATGGGCTCTGCCTCGTAGGTCTCGACCGACGGCTGCGTGGTCATCGTTTCGAACCACGGCACGTACTTCACCTGGTCGTCACAGGCCGATGTGGCCACCACGGCTGCCAGGATCACGAGAACCCCGCGCAGACTCGTCGGGAGGTTCATACGCCCACCTCCACCTCGACGGCGCCGGCATCTCGAACCAGCGATTCCACGCCGCTCTGCTCGGCTCCCGCGGCGGCCGGGACGTAGACCCCGTATCCATCCACGGAGAAATTCGTCCGGTACTGTGCCGACAGGCGTCCCGGCTTTCTGGCGTGATGCAGGACGCCCAGGAATCCGAACAGCCCGGTGAACAGGATCGTCATCTCGAACATGATGACGAAGTATGCCGGCCACGAGAGGATCGGCTTGCCCTGTGTCACCAGCGGGTAGGCGATGGCCGTCAGGCCAGTCAGGGAGACCGCCGTCGCGAAGCCCGTGATGCCTCCGATCAGCGCCCACCGGCGGACGGGACTGGAGACGATCCCGAGAGCTTCTTCAAGCTCCTGCGCTGGGAAAGGTGAGTACACGTCAAGGTCGACGTGCCCTTCCGCCCGCAAGCGCTCGATCGCCGTCTTGGTCGCGCCCAGCGTGTCGAACTGGGCCAGGATGCCGCTCATCAGTGGCCCCCGTGCTCGTGCTCGTGTGCCAGGTGTTCCTTGACCTCCGCGATGCTGATCACAGGCAGCGTCTTCGCGAAGAGGAGGAACCAGAAGAAGAACCAGGCGAAGCTGCCGACCATGATCGTCAGCTCCGTCAGGGACGGCGTGTAGACTTGCCAGGCGCTCGGGTCGAACTCGTGTGCTAGTGACGTGACGATGATCACGAACCGCTCGTACCACATCCCGATATTCACGAAGATCGAGATCACGAACAGCGCCTTGAGGCTGTTGCGCGTGCGCCGGAACCACAGGCTCATCGGTACCACGACGTTACAGAACACCATGATCCAGAACGGACCGGCGTAGAAGCCGGTGCCCCGCCACCGGAAGCTTTCGATCTCTATCGGATCGGCCGAGAACCAGGCAAGGAAATACTCCATGCCGTACGCGTATCCCACGATGAGGGACGTGAACAGCAGGAGCTTGGACATGTTGTCGAAGTGATACTTCGTGATGTACTTCTCGAGGCCGAACGCCCAGCGGAGCGGAATGGTGATCGTGATCACCATCGCGATCCCCGAGAAGATCGCGCCCGCCACGAAATACGGTGCGAAAATCGTCGAGTGCCACCCCGGCACCACGCCCATCGCGAAGTCCCACGACACCACGCTGTGCACGGAGAGCACCAGCGGCGTCGCGATCCCGGCCAGGTACAGGTACAGCCGCCGATAGTGGGCCCAGTCCCTGACCGACCCCGTCCAGCCCAGCGAGAACGCTCCGTACAGCTTCTTCTTGATCCCCGTGAACTTGTCCCTGAGAACCGCGAGATCGGGAATCAGGCCCAGGTACCAGAAGACGAGGCTGATCGTGAAATACGTGCCGATCGCGAACATGTCCCACACCAGGGGCGATCGGAAGTTGGGCCACAGCAGGCGGGTCGAGGGGTAGGGCACCAGGTAGTAGAAGTACCACACCCGGCCGAGGTGAATGAGCGGGAACAGGCCCGCCGTCATCACCGCGAAGATCGTCATCGCCTCGGCCGTCCGGTTGATCGTCGTGCGCCACCCCGATCGGACCAGGTAGAGCACGGCCGAGATCAGCGTGCCGCTGTGCGCGATGCCCACCCAGAAGACGAAGGTGACGATATACACGCCCCAGTTGACCGGGTTGTTGATCCCGGTCCGACCCATGCCATCTCGGATCTGTATGGTCCACGCGACACCAGCCGCCGCGATGAGCGCGGCGCAGATCCCGAGCAGCAACCAGTATCTCTTGTACGGCGTGGAGATCGGCCGGCTGATGTCCCGGTTCGCGTCTGCTAGACTCGGCAGTTCCTCTCTCGGAACTTCGATTTCAGCTGTTGCCATCAGTGCTCCGGCGCCTCGTCCGCCGTCTCTTCGTGTTCCCCGCCGGGTCCGTGCGCTCCCTCGGGCAGCGCGGCGTGGGTCACGCTCTTCAGGTATGTGATCGCGGGCCGCGTATTGAGCTCATCCAGCATGGCGTAGCCACGGGAGCCCTTGGCCTTTCGCGACACCCGGCTCGCGGGGTCCTTCAGGTTCCCGAAGACGATCGCCTGCGTCGGACACGACTGCATGCACGCGGTCTGGATCTCGCCATCCGCCACCAGCCGTCCCTCGTCCTTGGCGTCCAGCTTGGCCTTGTTGATCCGCTGCACGCAGAACGTGCACTTCTCCATCACGCCCTTGGACCGGACCGTCACGTCGGGATTGAGCTGCAGGTTCAGCGGGTACGGGAATTCGTAGGTGAACCAGTTGAATCGGCGCACCTTGTACGGGCAGTTGTTCGCGCAGTACCGCGTGCCCACGCACCGGTTGTAGATCTGGCCGTTGAGGCCCTCCGGCGTGTGATACGCCGCGTACAC
>JABDQB010000053.1 GCA_013042495.1 Gemmatimonadota bacterium | reverse complement strand
TGATAGCCACACCGCCGGGGGTAGCCTTCAGGATTACCTGGGCATCTCCCTGCCAGAAACCTTCGAATGTCCACTCAACGCGTTCCATCGGCTCGTTCCGAGTGAGGCGCGTGACGAGCGGAAACGGGAACCCCCTGAACGGTACCTGGTACCGGCCGTCGCCAAGATCCCTGGCTTCTCCGAAAGCGGAAAACAGCTGCGGCCAATGCATTGGGGTGCGGAAGTACTCGTATGCCTCGTCCACCGGGACGCCGAATTCCTCGTTGAACTCGACCAGCATCAGCTTGCCTCCACTTCAAAGAGCCAAACTGAATCTCATCTCCACGAGGGAGCCACCTTCATAAACCAGGGCCGCCGATGCGTTCAGTCCCGTGTCCGGATCCCGGTAGGTCTCGACCCGCTCATCGGCGTCCACCGTGACCGTGAAGGCCGTCCAGTCGATCTCCACGCCGACATCTTCCGCGTAACTCACGAGCACGCTTCGTGCGACCTCGTCGTCGGCGAAACCTGATCGAGAACGCAGCGTTACGCGGCTCAATTCGGGAGGCAGGGTTTCAACCTGAAATGTCGAGCCGTCCGGGAATTCCAGGCGCAGAGAGCCGAACTTCATGCCATCGAACTCGGCGGTGACCACTCCCTCACAGGACGTCGGCTCCCCGAAAGACTCGGCAGCGAGGACGGCCAGGTCGTCGAAATGCACGACGCGCTCGCGCATCTGGCGTACCCACAGATCCGCTTCGGGTGCATCGCACGACGGCCATACCGGGTCTGACACTTGTTCGCTCTCGTCCCGCATGAACGCACCGTTGGCGAGAAAATGCGCCACCTGCTCCGCGACGTCGCTCCGGTTCATGATGAACGTGTGCGTTGCCGGCACGACGATGAAGTCCGCCGCACCCTCCACTCGGGCCCTCGACACCGCGACTTTCCCATCGTCCGGGCCGGGAATGAGCCACGAACCGATCGGATTGATGCTTCGGTCGCCGGTGATGATGCCGAGGCTGAAATCGACGGGGCCGAGTTCACTCGCGATGCCCGTGGAATCGGTCCCCAGCCGCACTCCCGACGGCCCCAGCAAAGCTCGGAGCAGCGGGGAGTCGGCGTAGGCATCGACGATCTCGCTACCCTGGTTCGGCGGACTGAGCATCACGACCCGTCCCTCGAACGGCTCTGATCGCTCGGCCAGGTAGCTCCGCACCAGAACTCCACCCATGGAGTGCGTGACGAAATGGAACCTGGATCGGCCCGAACAGCACTCGCCGACAGCCGCTGCGAGGCGATCCACCAGATCCTCCACCGGTTCTGACCTCGAAGGGTAGCCGAAGCTCTCGACCCGGTACCCTGCCCCGGTCAGACGGGTCTCGAGTACCAGCATCGATGCGGAGGTGCGCCCGAGCCCATGCACCAGGATGACGGTCTCGGCATCGGGTGGAGCCTCGGGGGCGCAGGCACTGAAGACAGCGGTAACCGCGATGGCGAGCAAGCTTCGGCGGCTGAAAGAGTTCAGACTCACGCTCGTTCTCTCAGAGCCCTCTCGAGTTGCCGGACCCGCTTGCGAAGGCCATGGAGGTCTCGGGCCACAGCGGTGTTCTTGAGATACGTGGCGTACGGTTCGACGGGCGCGCCGGCATAGATGCCGGGCTCATCGATGTCCTCGGCCACGCCTGCACGCCGCACGAGGAATACGTCGCTGCAAACCTCGAGGTGATCCAGCACCGCGGTCTGGCCACTGGCCACGATCCGGTCGCCAAGCTTGGCGGAACCGCCCGTGACGAACATGGCCGTGAGCAGGCAGTCCTGACCGATTTCGACGTTGTGGGCGATATGACAGAGGTTGTCCAGCTTGGTGCCGGCGCCGATTCGGGTTTCGCCGTAGGTCGCGCGATCCACGCAGGTGCCGGCTCCGATCGAGACCCGGTCTTCGATCACCACTCGCCCGAGCTGGGGAATTCGATGACTGCGTCCCTTCTCGTCCTGGGCGAATCCGTACCCCTCCGCTCCAACGACTGCGTTCGATTGCACGATCGCATCGTCGCCGATTTGGCAATCGTACCCCACAGTCGCGTTCGGGTGAATGACGGATCGATCGCCGATCACCGCCCCGTGTTCGACCACTGCCCCCGCCATGATGGCCGTGTTCTCGCCGATCTGAACGCCCTGACCGAGGACCACGTTCGGGCCGATCCGGCTTCCTGATCCAATCTCGCAGTCGGGGCCGATCACCGCCGAGGGATGGATGTCGGACCACTCCGACTCGAGCACGTTTCGATCCACGTAGCGTTGCCGGATCAGCGCATGAGCCAGCTTCAGGTTGGGAGCGATCAACAAGGTGAGACCCGGCAGCGCAGCCAATGCCTGCTGCAGTGCCGGACTCGTGACCACGGCTGACGGCTGACGGCCTCCGATCGTCTCGACGCTCGGTTCGTCGGATACGAAGACGAGGTCTCCCGGACCGCACTGCTCGACGGAAGCGATCCCGGAGAGCGAGACGTCCTCGCCTTCCATGGCCGTCAGCAGACCGGTGCCGGAGAATTCCTCGAAGATTTGGGATACCTGCGTGTCCATATTATTTCCTTGAACGGATGGTTCCGAAGACGGCCGTGGGAATCTCTGTATGCAGCCACGTGTGGGATGACCGGCTGCTCCGCTAGCGGATCCCGGTATCGAAGTTGACGATCACCTCCGTGTAGGCACCGTCGCCAACCGCTACTTCCTGCTCACTCGCGATCGGGAACGGGTCTCCTTCCTCCGGATCGAGCACGTACCGGCCGGGAATCAGGCCAACTCGGAATCGGCCGTCTTCTCCGGACCGGATACGCGTGACGAACTCGCCGCCGGCCGTGCGCACGGCGATCGAGGCCTCGTACGGGAGGTCCGGACACGGGTCTTCCAGGGATTGGACAGGACACTGCGGACCCAACAGGACGAGACCATCGATTCCCTGCGCGCCACCTGGATCGAGCGGGTCACCGCTGCTGCACGCGGCCAGGGCCAGGAGCATGGTGACCCAGGGCCATGGCCTGGAACGGCTGCGATAGCGCATCTGACGTCTCCCTCGTATCAGGGCAGGTGTATGGACCGCCGGCCCATGCTCTCCAAGGCACAAGATACAGTCGATCGCGGTTTCCGGCCCAAATGATGAAGCGCTGATGGAGTGATGTCGACCTATTCGGACCCACCGTATTTCAAGGCCGCCCATGCGGCCAAGCCGATCGGAGACGTTGGGCAAGTCGGATCTCACGATCGCTCGTACAC
>JABDQB010000048.1 GCA_013042495.1 Gemmatimonadota bacterium | reverse complement strand
CAGCGATCCCGTAGCTGATCCAAATGGCCTTCGTGTGACCGATGTGGAGGTATCCGTTGGGCTCCGGCGGGAAGCGGGTGGCGACACGGCCGTCGTACTTCCCGGTCCGCAGGTCCTCCTCCACCATCGAGCGGATGAAGTCCCTGGGCTTTCTGTCTTCGTCGTTTGTCATCACACGTCCGTTCAGGCTGTCCATCGAGGTCGGGATCACCACCGGCTCGATCCGGGGAACCCGTAAGCTGCCCCACCCGGGAGCGGATGCCAAGTCGCGCTTCCTTCGCTGACCTCGAGCTTACGCGAGATCGAAGGTGCGACTATTCTGGGGGGCCCGGACGCAGGGCTCCGTGGTGGCCCCGCGCTGACTGACTGAAGAACGGAGGACGTACGTGGAGATTCGGAAGAAGCGGCATGGAGTTCTGGCCGCGGGCTTCGTGGCCTTGATCGCGGGTCTATGGGCATGCGGGGGAGAGGACGCGAGGGCGGATTCGTCTTCGGCTGGTGATGACGTGACCGCCGAGTCCGCCCAGGAGTCGGATATTCCCGACGCGATTCTCGGAAAGGCCCCGGCGCCAAGGGGCGAGGACCTGGCCTATTTTGACGCGGATCCGTCCACGGTCGGATACATCGTGGCCCCCGAGGGAGATGGACCCTTCCCGGCCGTGATCCTGATTCACGAGTGGAACGGCCTGGTGGATCGGGTGCGCCAGGTCGCCGACGCCCTGGCCGACGAAGGATACGTGGCCCTGGCAGCCGACATGTACAGCAGCCGCATCGGCACCAACCGCGACGAGAACATGACCCTGATGCAGGAGGCCCAGGCTGACCCGGATCGCGTCATCGCGAACCTGGATGCGGCGGCGAGCTATCTGAGAGGCCGCGACGACGTCACGGGCAAGGTCGCGGCGATGGGATGGTGCTTTGGTGGAGGAGTGGCGCTGAGCTTCGCCCTCGGGGGAGAGAGCCACGAGGGAACGGCGATCTTCTACGGCCGCCTGATCGAGGACCCGGAGGTACTCGCCTCGATCGACCATCCGGTCTACGGCACGTTCGCCGAGCTCGACGGCGGGATCCCCCCGGACCAGGTGAACCGGTTCGCCGGGGCCTTGCGCGAGGCCGGAGTCGAGAACGACATCCACATCTATGATGACGTAAACCACGGCTTCTGGCTGTGGGTGGACAGGGATCCGGAGACGGCCGCCGCGCCCGCGGCTGACGCGTGGGTCCGCCTGAAGTCGTATCTTTCGCGGGTGATCGGGTGAGGCACGGCTCACCGACTCGGGGGCGCTGAAAAAGGGCAGACCAGGCATGGCAGATTCGACCGGAGCGGGCGGCAAGACCCGCGGGCGAGGTTTTCTAGTACTCCTGATCGGGGTGGTTCTCGGAGCCGCGGGGACGATTCTCCTTCCGGATCTCCTGGCTCCGTACCTTCCGCAGTCGCTGCGGGGTTCCGAGGACATGGTGGCCGGGCTGGTGACGGCCAAGGAACGGCAGGATGACAAGCTGCTGCTGACGGTCGACAGTCCGAGTGGCGCGGTGCTGGCGACCTTTTCCAAGAAGGTGGCCGAGATCGCACTGCTGGTCGACGAGGGCGACAGCGTGACCCTGGCCGTCCGCCTGGCGGAACCGTTCGTGACCGATCCGACGATTCGCCAGGTCCAGAAGGCGCGCAGACGACAGGCGCAGCCCGAACCCGCGACTGTCGTGTCCGAGACGACGGAGCCGGACACGATGCGGCTTCGAGAGGCAATCGAGGAGCCGGCGGTGGCCGCGGACACGATCGGATTGCCCGATTCCACGACGGCTGAGGACAACGGGTGACGGATAGCGGCTCACGATTCGACTGGCGGCTGCCCGTCAGCATCGTCATACCGCAGGCCGTAGGGATATCCTCGGCGTTCGCCACGATGTCGGGAGTACGGGACTGGTACCCGGAGCTGGCGAAGCCATGGTTCAACCCTCCCTCGTGGCTCTTCGGGCCTGCCTGGACAATTCTGTATCTGTTGATGGGCGTGGCGTTGTGGCTCGTGTGGCGCCGCCTCGGCGAGGACACTCGGGTGCCCGGCGCGCTGGTCGCGTTTGCGGTTCAGCTGGCCCTCAACGGCGCCTGGTCGGTGCTGTTCTTCGGCCTGCGGGCCCCCGGCATCGCCTTCGTGGAAATCCTGCTGCTCTGGTCGGCTATCACGGTCACGATCGCTCTGTTTCGGCCGGTATCCAGAACGGCCGCGGCACTTCTGGTTCCGTACTGGCTGTGGGTCGGATTCGCCACGCTTCTGAACGGTTCGATCTGGTACCTGAACGGCTAGCCGGCGTTTCCCGTCGACCGCTCTCCCGGTACGATTCGCGGACGCAGACCCGAGCCAGTTGGAGGCGCGCCGTGCGCCCGGAAACGAGAAAGAGAGAGGCATGAGCGAGCAGACCGCGTTGATCGGCAAAGCGCGCGAGGTACGGGACTCCGTCGTAGTCCGGTTCGCCGGCGACTCCGGCGACGGGATGCAGCTCGCTGGCACCCAGTTCACGATGGAGAACGCCCTGGCGGGCAGCGATCTGGCCACGTTTCCCGACTACCCGGCGGAAATCCGGGCGCCGGCCGGAACGACCTATGGGGTCTCGTCGTTCCAGATTCACTTCGGTGCCGTCGACGTGAAGACCGCCGGCGACGAGCTCGATGTGCTGGTGGCGCTGAACCCCGCAGCCCTCAAGGTGAATCTGAGAGATCTACGCATCGGGGGAACCGTGGTCGTGGACTCGGGATCGTTCACCGATCGGAATCTCAAGAAAGCCGAGTACGACGAGAGCCCCCTCGAGGACTCCACGCTCGCGCCGTACCAGCTGATCCAACTGGACATCGGGCAGCTGACGCGAAACGCCGTCGAGCATCTCGGGCTGTCCTCCCGCGACGCGCTTCGCAGCCGGAACATGTGGGCCCTGGGACTCCTGCTCTGGATGTTCGACCGGGACAAGCAGGCCACGGTCGACTGGCTGCGGGCGAAGTTCAAGGACGCAGAGAGCGCCGGGGAGGCCGCGGTGGCCACGCTCAGCGCGGGGCACGCATTCGGAGAGACGGTGGAGATGCCCACCAAGATTCCCGGCTACACGGTCTCGCGGGCGGAGCTGGAGCCCGGTCTCTACCGGACCGTCAGCGGCACAGACGCGCTTGCGTGGGGCCTGGTGTCCGGTCTCAAGTCATCGGGGCTCTCGCGGATGGTGTTCGCATCGTACCCGATCACGCCTGCCTCTCCCTTGCTTCACCTGCTGGCGCGGATGAAGGAACTCGGCGTGGTGACCTTCCAGGCCGAGGATGAAATCGCGGCGGCCTGCGCGGCGATCGGGGCCTCATACGCCGGGTCGCTGGGGGTGACCTCGAGCTCAGGGCCGGGAATCGCTCTCAAGACCGAGGCGATCGGGCTCGCCGTGGCCACCGAGCTACCGCTCGTGATCGTGAACTCGCAGCGGGGCGGACCCTCGACGGGCCTGCCGACCAAGACCGAGCAGGCGGACCTGTTTCAGGCCGTGTACGGGCGAAACTCCGATACGCCGCTGGCGGTGATCGCTCCCTCGACGCCGGCGGACTGCTTTCACGTGGGCCGTGAGGCCGTGCGGCTCGCCACGCGATATATGACTCCGGTCTTCGTCCTCACGGACGCGTACCTGGCCAATGCGGCCGAGCCGTGGCTGATCCCGGATCTCTCGACGCTGGACGATTTCCCCGTCGAGCTTCGCCGGGACCCGGAAGGTTTCCAGCCCTACGCGAGAGACGGCGGCACGCTGGCCCGCCCATGGGCGGTGCCTGGCACTCCAGGCCTCGAACACCGGATCGGTGGCATCGAGAGGGATTCGGCGACCGGCAACATCTCGTACGATCCCGACAATCACGACGAGATGACACGCCTGAGGGCGCGGAAGATCGCGGGAATCGCGGACGACATCCCCGAACAGGGCGTAGAACTGGGTCCCGCCGAGGGTTCCCTGGCTGTGGTCGGATGGGGATCCACCTACGGCTCCCTGTTCAAGGCGGTGGAGAGGTCTCGGGCGAAGGGCCTCGATGTGTCGCACATTCACCTGCGCCACCTGTCGCCGTTCCCCCGGAACCTGGGCGATCTCCTGGCACGTTTTGAACGTGTGCTCGTCCCGGAGCTGAACACGGGCCAGCTCCTGGCCATGCTGCGAAGCACCTATCTGATTCCGGCCGAGGGCCTGAACCGCGTCGCCGGCCGCCCGTTCCGGATCGCCGACATCGAGGCCGCCATCGGCCGCCTGCTCGAGACCGAGAGGACCGCATGAGCCACAGCGTGCTGCCCCAACTCAAGCCCAGGGACTTCGCGTCCGACCAGGAAGTTCGCTGGTGCCCGGGATGCGGCGACTACGCCATTCTCAAGGCGATCCAGAAGACCCTGGCCGACCTCGAGGTGCCGCGAGAAGAGAGCGTGTTCATATCGGGGATCGGATGTTCGTCGCGGTTTCCGTACTACATGGCCACCTACGGTTTTCACACGATCCACGGCCGGGCCCCGGCGGTGGCCACGGGCACCAAGCTGGCGAATCCCGACCTCGACGTCTGGGTGATCACGGGGGACGGCGACGGACTGAGCATCGGCGGCAACCACCTCGTTCACGCCCTGCGCCGCAACATCGATCTCAACATCATCCTGTTCAACAACGAGATCTACGGTCTGACCAAGGGGCAGGTCTCGCCCACTTCGAAGCGGGGAACGCTGTCCCCCACCACGCCCCGTGGGTCGGTAGCCAATCCGATCAGTCCGGCTACCATGGCGCTCGGAGTCGGGGCACGGTTCGTCGCCCGGTCGGTGGACATCAACATGGGGCACCTGGTGGACGTGCTCAAACAGGCGCACGCGAATCGGGGAACGTCGTTCGTCGAAATCTTCCAGAACTGCATCGTGTTCAACGACGCGACGTTCGGGGACTTCACAGACAAGGCGGTGGCGAAAGAGAATCAGCTGCTCGTGGAGCACGGCCAGCCGCTGCTGTTCGGTGCGGAGCGCGACCGGGGGCTGCGGCTCGATCCGGCGACGTGGACGCTGGAGGTCGTGCGGCCGGGCGAGAACGGCGTCACCGAGGCGGATGTCCTCGTGCACGATGAAACCAACCGGATGCTGGCCACGATGCTGGCCGCTCTCGAGCCCCCCGGGTTCCCGATGGCGCTCGGGGTCCTGTACCGGGATCCGGCCGCAACGTTCGATCATCAGGTGCTGGCCCAGGTCGAGCCCGAGTCCGAGGGGCGAGGGCTGGGGGACCTGCTGTACGGCGGGCGGACCTGGAAGGTGGGCTGACCGGCCGAGTCCACGGCGGGCCGACATCGGATCAGCTCGCCGCCATCACACCAGGTCGACCACCATCTTCACCAGGATCGCGACGATCGCGCTCGGGGCCACGAAGCGGATCAGGAATCCCCATGTCCTGCCGAGCGGGAACTCGCCGTCGTTCTCCCGCACCTCTTCTCCGGCGGCCTTCACACCCCACACCCAACCGACGAACAGGCTGATCAGCAGGGCCCCGATGACGAGGGAGTACTGCCCGAACAGCATGAACAGGAAGCTCAGGAAGTCCATGCCGACCCCAGGCAGGTTCGTGAGCCACGGAACGGCCCCATTCGCCAGGGCACTCGGGATCCCGAGCAGGAACGCGATCGAACCGAGCGTGATGGCGGCCTTGCGCCTCGACATGCCTCGCTCGTCTACCGCCCACGATGTGACGACCTCGAGTAGGGATACGCTCGACGTCAGGGCCGCGATTCCGAGAAGCATAAAGAACCCTGTACCAAATACGATGCCGCCGTACGGGGCCGGCGGGATCGACGACAGCAGAGAGGTCAGTACGACGAACACCATTCCAGGTCCGCCCGCTCCGGGCTCCAGGCCCGCATGGAACAGGGTGGGGAAGATGATCAGCCCGGCCAGTATGGCGATCGTCGTATCCGCCAGCGTCACCCAACCGGCCGACGAGACGAGATCGTCCCGCTTCGACACATATGAGCCGTAGGTAATCATGGCCCCCATGCCGAGACTGAGGCTGAAGAAGGCCTGCCCGATGGCCGAGAGGATCACGGCGCCCGTGACCTTGCTGAAATCCGGCCGGAGGTAGAAGTCGAGGCCGGCTCCTGCCCCGGACAGCGTCACGGCACGGAACGCGAGAAGCGCCAGCAGACCGAACAGGACAGGCATCAGAACCTTGGTCCAGCGTTCGATACCGTCCCGAACACCGCCCAGCACCACGTATACGGTGATGACCATGAACAGCAGGTGCCACGAGATCGCGGGGACCGCGCTTCCCGCCAGGTCGTTGTAGATGGCTTCCGTGTCCACGCCGGCCTGGAACGTCCCGGCAATCGTCTTGAAGATGTACGACAGCGTCCACCCGGCGATGACGGAATAGAAGCTCAGGATCACGATACCCGTGAACACGCCGAGGCCGCCGACCACCACCCACATCGTCCGTGGAGCCAGCGCCTTGAATGCGCCCACGGGGTTCCGCTGCGTGCGCCGGCCGACGATGAGCTCCGCCAGCATGACGGGCGCTCCGATGAGAGCCACGGCGGCCAGGTAGATCAGCAGGAACGCCGCGCCACCGTTCTGACCCGCGACCGTGGGGAAACCCCAGATGTTCCCGAGGCCCACCGCGCTTCCCGCGGCGGCGAGAACGAACGCGACCTTGGAGCCCCAGGTGTCACGCGGTTTTCCGGTGCTCGGATCCATGGGCCTCTTCCTCCCAGAAGCGGTCGAACGGGTGACGCCTCGTGATGCCGGGGTGCGCCCGGGTTCGGTCGGGGAGGATAAGGCGGAGGCTGCGGAAAGAAAAGCGATCGCCGGGATTGCGGCTGTCCGCTGAATGGCGAACCTTAGAACGATCCCAAGCCAGCTTCCCTGGGCTCCGGAGAACGCGAATGGCGGAATTGAAGGAGAGAAAGCGCCTGGAGGGAGTCTTCCTGATCGGGTTGGCTCTCGTCATCACGGTCATCTTCTACCGCATGGTCTCGGGCTTCATCGAGACCCTCTTCCTGGCCGCCATCTTCAGCGGGATGCTGCACCCGCTCTACAAGAGACTCGGGACTCAGATGGGTGGCAGGAAGCCGGCTGCCGCGGTGCTCACCATCCTCCTGTTCGTAATCGTGCTCGTGGTGCCTCTCTCAGCCTTCCTCGGTGTGGTCGTGTCACAGGCCGTGGACGTCAGCGCATCCGTCGGTCCCTGGGTAGAGCGAGAGCTCTCGCAGACGAATCAGCTTGACGGTCTGCTGCAGCGCCTGCCTTTCTGGGAGACGATCCAGCCGTATCAGGACCTGATCTCGACGAAGGCGGCGGAGTTCGCCGGACGGCTCGGGACGTTTCTGGTAGGGTCGGTCGCCGCTGCGAGCCGCGGGACGGCGGTGTTCTTCTTTCAGTTGTTCATCATGCTGTACGCCATGTTCTTCTTCCTCCTGTACGGCAAGGCGTACATGGCCCGGATCCTCTATTACATCCCGCTCGCTCCCGATGCCGAGAACCGCCTGGTGGCCAAGTTCGTGTCTGTGGCCCGAGCCACGATCAAAGGGACGCTCGTGATCGGGGTCATCCAGGGTGGACTGGGCGGTCTAGGGTTCTGGGTTGCCGGCATTCAGGGGTGGGCCTTCTGGTCCGTGGTGATGATGATCCTGTCGATCATCCCGGGCGTCGGGACGGCCCTCATCTGGATACCGGCGGTGATCTACCTGTTCGCCGTCGGACTCGGTGGCAAGGCCATCGCCCTCGCTCTGTGGTGCGCGCTGGTGGTGGGCATGGTCGACAACGTGCTTCGGCCCAGGCTCGTCGGCCGGGATACGGAGATGTCCGATCTGCTCGTACTGATCAGCACCCTGGGGGGCATCGTCGCCTTCGGGGCCACCGGCTTCATCATCGGGCCGATCGTCGCCGCCCTGTGGGTCACGGTCTGGGAGATCTACGGCGAGACGTTTTCCGAGTACCTTCCGAGGGTGGAGATGCCGGTCACGGAGACCGTGGCCAATCTGTCGGTCGTCGTGCCGCCGGGGGCCGACTCGAGCCCCGTCCGCAGTCACGGTGAGCCTGCCCCGGCGCCCTTCGAGGAGGCCCCGGGCGACGAGTCGGGTTCTGAGGACCCCGGGGGGGCAGCCCCACCCGCCGACGGCCCCTGATGCCCGCCAGGCGCGGCGCGGCGGATTCGGAGGCCAGGGACCTCGCAAAGGTCTCGCTGCACCACGAAGGCGACCGGCTCATCGTCGGACTCGGGGGCACGTGGCAGATGTCGGGGCTCCTGCCGGGAACGACCGCTGTCGAGGCGGCCCTCGACGGTCCTGCGGCGCCCGGAGGAGTTCACTTCGATTCGGCGGCCATCGAGGGCTGGGACAGCAGCGTCCTCACCTTTCTGATGCGCGTCGAAGATGCCGCCGAGGACCGGAGCATTCCCGTGGACCGAGCTGGTCTCCCGGACGGGGTGCGCCGCCTCGTGGAGCTGGCCCGGGCGGTACCGGAACGGGGAACCCGGACCGAGGAGTCCCGGGGTTCGCCGCTGACCCGTGTAGGGCGATTCGGCATGAGCGTCTACGATGGAGCGCTCGACGAACTCGAGTTCCTGGGGGAGGCGGCGCGCGCGTTCGGCAGGTTCCTTCAGGGCAAGGCGCGCTACCGGAAGTCCGATCTCAGGCTGCTCATCCAGCAGGCGGGAGCCGACGCCCTGGGGATCGCTTCGCTGGTCAGCCTCTTGTTCGGGTTGATCCTGGCCTTCGTGGGCGCCGTGCAGTTGCAGCAGTTCGGCGCGGCCATCTACGTCGCTGATCTGGTCGGGGTCGGAATGGTCCGGGACATGGCCGCCTTCATGACGGCCATCATCGTGGCCGGTCGAAGCGGAGCGGCGTACGCTGCGCAGATCGGCACGATGAAGGTCACGGAAG
>JABDQB010000044.1 GCA_013042495.1 Gemmatimonadota bacterium | reverse complement strand
GGCGAGCCGATGGACAAGGCCGGTGCGTACGGAATCCAGGGGCTCGGCGGCGCGTTGGTGAAGGCCGTCGACGGCGACTACACTACCGTGGTCGGGCTCAGCATTTCGGGGCTGGTCGAGCTTCTCCGGCAGGCCGGATGGAGATACCGCTTCGGGGCGCTCGTGCCGAGGGAGACGCCTACCGACCCGGAGTGAGGGATGCCCAGACGAGCCGTCGCAGCGATCGACCAGGGGACCACCGGATCGACGGTCCTCGTGGTGGGAGACGACGGCCGCGTGCTGGCCCGAGCCTACTCCGAGTTCACGCAGCACTTCCCCCGTCCGGGGTGGGTGGAGCACGATGCCGAGGAGATCTGGTCGGTGACCCGCTCGGTGCTCGAACGCGCACGGGCCGGGGCGAAGGCGGCCGATGCCCGCATCGAGGCGATCGGGATCACGAATCAGCGCGAGACCATCGTCGTCTGGGATCGCGCGACCCTGGCGCCCGTGCACCGCGCGATCGTCTGGCAGGATCGCAGAACCACCGATCTCTGCCGCGACCTGCGGGAGGCGGGCCACGAGGACGAGGTCCGGCGGCGGACGGGCCTGGTCCTGGATCCGTACTTCAGCGCCACCAAGCTCATGTGGCTGTTCGAACAGCACCCGGAGCTGCGTCGTCGCGCGGAGGCGGGGGACCTGGCGTGCGGCACGATCGACAGCTGGCTGATCGCTCGGCTCACGCGGGGTGAGGTGCACGCCACCGACCCCACCAACGCCTCGCGAACGCTTCTCTACGACCTGGGGGAACAGGATTGGGCGGACCCCCTCCTCGGCCTCTTCGGGGTGCCGCGGCCCCTCCTGCCCGAGGTGCGACGCAGCTCGGGGGACTTCGGCGTCGCGGCAGGTGAGGTGGCCGGGATGGAGCTGCCGATTCTCGGCGTGGCGGGAGACCAGCAGGCGGCGCTGTTCGGTCAGGGCTGCTGGCGTCCCGGTCTGGCCAAGAACACCTACGGGACGGGCGCCTTCCTGCTGATGCACACGGGCGATCGACCGGTCCCGTCGGAGCACGGACTCCTCACGACGGCCGCGGTCGCCGAGGACGGTGGCGTGGCCTATGCGCTCGAGGGCTCCGTGTTCATCGCGGGAGCGGCGCTCCAGTGGTTGAGGGACGGGCTGGGGCTGCTGGAGAAGGCGAGCGACTCCGAGCAGCTCGCCGCGTCGCTGGACGACAACGACGGCGTGTACCTCGTGCCCGCCTTCGTCGGCCTGGGGGCCCCGCACTGGGATCCGAACGCGCGCGGCACCGTCGTCGGGCTGACGCGCGGTTCGACCCGTGCCCACCTCGCCCGCGCCGCGCTCGAGGCGATGGCCTATGCGACCCACGAGGTTCTCCAGGCGATGGTCGCGGACTCCAGCGTGCCCCTCACCGAGCTGCGGGTGGACGGCGGCGCCTCGGCCAACGACTGGCTCATGGGATTCCAGGCCGGCGTTCTGGGCGTGCCCGTGCTGCGTCCGCCCATCGTCGAGACCACGGGTCTGGGCGCGGCGGCGCTCGCGGGCCTCGGCAGCGGTGTGTGGGCCGACGCGCAGGCCTTCCGGGAGGCCCTCGGGAGCCCCACGCGCTTCGAGCCCACCATCGACGAAGCGTCGCGGGAGCGCTGGATGGCGGGGTGGGCGCGGGCGGTACGGGCGGCCCGGGCCTGGTCCTCCGAAGGCTAGACCGGGGGCGCGCCCGGGAGGCCGGGCCGGGCGACCCTCGGTTTCGCCGGGGTCCACCCAAGGGAAAACCGGGTGGTTGCGGGGAAAACCCCGACTTCCGAACCGGAACCTTCCCGCCTTGCGCGGGCTTTAAGGCTTGAGAACATTTCGGGTCGAGTCCGGCCGCATCCGACGGCATCTTCCCGAGGTCCCTCCCGGCCGGACGACCTCGCCAACCGAACAGGTGACGACCGATGAAGCAGAACGGCCGTTTCATGGTGGGGCTCGTGGGCGTGGCCGCCGTGGTGACCTACCTCGTCTGGACCGGGGTCAGCGACACCATGGTGTACTACATGACTCCCGCGGAGCTCATCCAGAAGATCGACGACGATCCCACGTTCCGTGACGTGGGTGTGAAAGTGAGCGGGCGTCTCGTCGTGGACAGCCACGAGCAGACCCCCGGCACCATCGAGCATCACTTCGTCGTTCACGATCTGGACGATGAGGGCATCACCTTTCCGGTCGTCTATCGGAACCCTCTCCCGGACACGTTCACCGACTCGCCCGAGATGGTGGTCGACGTCGTGCTCGAGGGCCGCTTCAACGAGGCGGGCGTGTTCGAGGCGACCACCGTCCTGACGAAGTGCGGTAGCCGGTACGAAGCCAGTCCCGAGGAGTTGCGAACGTGAATGTACTCGGAGAGCTCGCGCTGTGGATCGCCCTTCCGGTCTCCCTCTGGGGCATGGTCCTCGGGTTCTCGGGAGGACGCAAACAGCGTGGTGATCTGACGCTTTCGGCCGAGCGGAGCGTCTACGCGGTCTTCTTTCTGACGATCGTCGCCAGCCTGGGTGTCGTCGACACGTTCCTCAACGACCGCTTCGAGTACTGGTACGTCGCCAACTACTCGAGCATCAGCCTCCCGACCTTCTACAAGGTCTCGGGTCTGTGGGCGGGCCAGCGCGGTTCGCTGCTCTTCTGGCTTCTGCTGCTGTCCCTCTTCTCGACCATCGCCGTGTGGTCGAACCGTCGGAAGAACCGGGAGTTCATGCCCTACGTGGCGGGGACTCTCCTGACGATCACCTCGTTCTTCCTGGTGGTCCTGCTCTTCGCCGACGTGAATCCCTTCGAGAAGCTGGGCTTCACGCCAGCCGACGGAGCGGGTCTGAATCCACAGTTGCAGAACTACTGGATGACGATCCATCCGCCCACGCTGTACCTGGGCTTCACCGCCTTCACGATTCCGTTCGCCTTCGCGATCGCCGCTCTGCTCAACGGGCGACTCGATTCGCGGTGGATCGTGCTGACGCGCAAGTGGACGCTGCTCTCGTGGTTCTTCCTCGCCAACGGCATCATCTTCGGGATGCGGTGGGCGTACGAAGAGCTGGGATGGGGTGGCTACTGGTTCTGGGATCCCGTCGAGAACGCTTCGCTTCTGCCCTGGCTGACCGCGACGGCGTTCCTGCACAGCATCATGATCCAGGAAAACCGGGGGATGCTGAAGATCTGGAACATGGGGCTGGTGATCCTCACCTTCCTGCTCACGATCTTCGCGACCTTCCTGACGCGGTCCGGTCTGATCGAGTCGGTTCACACCTTCGCCACCGAGTTGAAGATCGCGTTCATCTTCCTCGGCTTCATGGCGACGATCCTGATGGTCGGACTGGTTCTGGTCCTCTACCGCTTGCCGAGTCTCAAGAGCGAGAACCAGATCGAGTCGTTCGTGAGTCGTGAGGCGGCATTCGTCTTCAACAACCTGATCCTGCTCGGCGCCACGTTCGCCGTGCTCTGGGGCACGTTGTTGCCTCTGATCAGCGAAGGATTCACCGGTCAGGAGATCGCGGTGGGTCCGCCCTTCTTCAACCGCGTCAATCTGCCGATCGGGCTCGCGCTGCTCGCCCTCATGGGGATCGGCCCCGTGATCGCGTGGCGGCGTGCCTCGAAGCGCAACCTGAAGAAGAACTTCGTATGGCCGCTCGGGGTCGGCGTCCTCACGGCGGCCGCGCTGTGGATCGCGGGCGCTCGCCACGGAAT
>JABDQB010000043.1 GCA_013042495.1 Gemmatimonadota bacterium | reverse complement strand
TGTTGAAGTACTCCATCCCGTTGTCGAACGCGTCGGCGATCTCGCGGGTGGTGACCACGGCCCCCATCGGGTGGCCGTTTCCGATCGGCTTGCCGAGCGTCACGATGTCGGGCACCACGTCCTGCGTCTCGTAGGCCCACCAGTGGGTCCCCACACGGCCGAAGCCCACCTGGACCTCGTCTGCCACGCACACGGCTCCGGCCGCACGCGCGTGCCCGAAGGCCGCCTCCAGGTACCCGGGTGGCATGACGATCTGGCCCGCGCATCCCGGAATCGACTCCGCGAAGAAGGCGGCCACGCCCCGCCCGCCGAGCACGGCGCGCCGAATCTCACCGGCCACGGCATCGGCGTAGCGGGCCGCGGCTTCGGGGTCGCCGGCACGATGGGGCCCGCGGTAGGTATCGGGTACGGGAGCCACGTGCACATGGTCCGGCTTTCCGGCCCCGCCCGTCTGATCGAACTTGTAGGGGCTCAACTCCACCATCCCGCCCGTGTGTCCATGGTACGCGCCGTCGAGCACGACCACGTCCTGCCGGTTCGTGGCCGTCCTCGCCATTCGCAGCGCCAGCTCGTTGGCCTCGCTGCCCGAACACACGAAGAAGCAGACCTCCAGCGGATCGGGCATGGTGCCGGCGAGCCTCTCGGCATACCGCACGATATGGTCGTGCAAGTACCGTGTGTTCGTATTCAGGGCAGCGATCTGCCGCTGCGCCGCGTCGACGACGCGGGGGTGGCAGTGTCCGACGTGACACACGTTGTTTACGCAGTCCAGGTACGCCCGACCGTCCTCGTCGTACAGGAACTGCCCCTCGCCGCGCACGATGTTCAGCGGATTCCGATAGGAAAGGCTCAGCGAGCCGCCGAGGTGACGGCGCCGCAGCTCGAGGATCTCGTCGGGTTTCATCCGCGGCTCGCTCTCACGGGGCGTCTTCACCCATCGGACTCACGCTTTCGCACGCATCTTCGAAGACATTTACCCATCCGGACGGAGGGTTGGAAGACATCCAGTCCAGGAGGTGCCAGGCAGGGACTTCCGATACCGCCAGATAGGCGTTGGCCGGGTCTACCATAAGCCGGTACGCCGACATCGTCACACTGACGCAGAGACGGGCTTCGATCAAGTACGGGATCGCGCGCACTTCGGAGCGCTTCAGAGGCAGCGCCGCGTGATACCCTGCGATCACCCGGGCTCCGGCCTCCAGCGGGTCCGCCTCGGACATCATGGGGTAAGTCATGGCGATCGCCGGCTCGCAGGCGCGTGCGGTCCACACGATGTCTCCAAAATCGAGCAGGCCGCTCACGCGGGCTTCGTCGCCGTCCCCCTTCACCAGGACGTTGTGATCGTTGGCGTCGTTATGGATGACCTGGAACGGCAGACGCTCGATGACCGGTAGGGCCCCCTCGGCGAAGCGTGCCAGGCGAGCGCGCACTTCCCGGCGGCCTCTATCATCGGCGATGTACTCGGTGAACGGCTCGACCCCGGGAGCGTTTCGAAGGTCCCATCGGTAGGCGCGCCGTGTGCCGGGATCGTCGAAGTGCGCGAGCCGGCGATCAAGTTCCCCGAGGCCCCGCCCAAGGTCGTGCAGGAGCGCCGCGGGAAGCTCCGGGAGATCGGCCAGCAGACGCCCTGGCAGGTAGGTCACGAGCCAGACGGCGTGGTTCCCTTCGCGAGTCACCGGGGGGCCGGCAGAGCATCGCACGAGCCGGGGCGTCCGGAACCGACCGGGTTGAGCCTGCAACAGGTCCAGCACCGACACCTGTGCCTCGAGGAGCGCCGGGTCTTCCCCGGAGTTCATGATCTTGAGAACGAACTCCGCTCCGGCACGATCACGCAGCTCGAAGTTCTGGTCCACGTAGCTGGGCAGCTCGCTCGCCGTCACATCGAGATCGTAGTGCCGGGACGCCAACTCCTGCGCCTGCTCGGACGAGAATCGGATCAGACGGTCGCCTTGTGCAGCTGGCGCTTGAGCCGATGGATCTTCCGTCGGGTGCGCTTCAGCTGGACGGAGTCACCGGCAGCCAGCGCCTCGTCGCGCTTCACC
>JABDQB010000041.1 GCA_013042495.1 Gemmatimonadota bacterium | reverse complement strand
CTTGAAGGGCAGGAGTCTCACCGTGAAAGTGCAGGACGTGATCAAGCGCCTCGAGCAAGATGGATGGTATCTTGTTCGGATCCGGGGCAGCCACCGCCAGTTTCGGCACCCGGTGAAGCGAGGATTGGTCACCGTGGCCGGGAAGCCGGGCCACGATCTGGCGGCCGGAACCCTCGACAGTGTTCTCAAACAGGCAGGGCTGAAGTGACAAAGCGCTACTTGATTGTGATGGAGGAAACGAGCACCGGCTACTCTGCCTATTCGCCCGACCTCCCGGGGTGCGTGGCTACGGGTTCGACGGAGTCGGAAGTCGAGCAGAGGATGCGCGAGGGGATCGAGGTCCATGTGGCCGGCCTACGGGACCGTGGCGAGCCCGTTCCGGAGCCGCAGAGTTCCTCCTCTTACGTTGAGATCTCTGCCTGATCCCGGGCCGATCCGGGGCACCTCGATACGAGTGATCTCAGCCCGACCGATGAGTCGTCGCGAGCGGAGGGTGTATGAGCGCGCGTAAGAAGAAGCCGGTGGTGAAAAAAAACATGCCGAAGTTCCGTTCCGAGGATGCGGAGCGGGATTTCTGGGCCGAACACAATGTCGTGGACTTCTTCGATTGGGAGAAGTCGGTCTTGGGCTCCTTCCCCGCTCTGAAGCCATCTACCCAGACCATCTCGCTTCGCTTGCCCAAGGCACTGCTCGAGGAACTCAAGACCCTCGCGAACGAACGCGATGTTCCGTACCAGAGCCTGCTGAAGATCTTCCTGGCCGAGCGCGTCGCGCGAGAAAGAGGCCGAAAGCGAAGCCGATCCAAGGCTGACGTCTAGCGCGGTCCCGGAGTGACTCTGGCGCGCGACCAACTAAGGGCGCAGAACCGCCCCCGGGGGCAGGGGCACGCTTGCGCCCCCGCCCCCATGCCCTTCCCACAGCTTCCAGGGGACCAGAGGGCGGAAACGAGCGCGGTTGGATCGTAGTCAGCGTGAAGGAAGACTGGAGGAAGGTCCCTCGTTCGCCCGAGCTGCCATAGGGCGTGAACTTGAATTCCGGCTGCCCGTCTGTGCACATTGGGCGACCCAGCATTCGATCTTTCGCTTCGAGCGACGCAATCTGAAAGGGAATCTGATGAGCCACACTCTGCCAAACCTGCCGTACGCCTACAATGCCCTCGAGCCGCACATCGACGCGCGCACGATGGAAATCCACCACACCAAGCATCACCAGGGCTACGTCAACAAACTGAACGCCGCCCTGGAGGGTCACCCTGATCTGCAGAACCTGACGGCGCTCGAGCTTCTGCTGAATCTCGAATCGATCCCTGACAGCATCCGCACGGCGGTCCGCAACAACTGCGGCGGACATGTGAACCACTCACTGTTCTGGACGAACATGAATCCCAACGGCGGTGGCACGCCGGGTGGCATGCTCGGCCAGGCGATCGATGAGTCTTTCGGTTCGTTCGTCGACTTCCACAAGCAGTTCAGCACCGCGGCGGGAACCCGGTTCGGCAGCGGTTGGGCGTGGCTGTGCGCGGCCTCGGACGGCCTGATCGTCACCTCGACGGCCAACCAGGACAACCCGATCTTCACCGACGGCGCCGTGCCGATCCTCGGGCTCGACGTGTGGGAGCACGCGTACTACCTCCACTACCAGAACCGTCGCCCGGACTACATCGCGGCATTCTGGAACGTGGTGGACTGGGAAGAAGTGGCGGCGCGGCTGGCCCTCGTGCGTGCGCATGAGACTTTCGAGGAGATGAAGGGCTGGGCCAAGGGGCAGTGGGATTCACTGAAGGACGCCCTGAAGAAGATCACGGACTGACGTTTCAGGCCTTGCGGTCAAACCGGGAGCCGCGAATCGCGCGGCCCGGTCCAATGGTGAAAGGATGAAGGGTGAAGCAATGAAGCCTTACCTGGCTATTTCGACGCTTGCTTTTCTTTCCCTGACGGCGTGCGCGCCTACCGGGACCGAGACGGACCCGGAGAGCACGACCTCTTCCGCTGCCGCCGTGGACCCGCTGCCGTCCTGGAACGAGGGTGCGACTCGAACGGCGATTCTCTCGTTCGTCGAGCGCACAACGACGGCAGGCAGCCCCGACTTCGTGCCGCCCGCCGAGCGCATCGCCGTGTTCGACAACGACGGCACCCTGTGGTCCGAGCAGCCGCTGTATTTCCAGTTCCTGTTCGCGCTCGACCGCGTGAAGGCCGTCGCGGCCGACCACCCGGAATGGAAGGAGACCGAACCGTTCCGGGCAGTTCTGGAGGACGACCGTGAGGCGCTGGCCGGAATGGGCATGCACGAGATCGTCGAGATCGTGATGGCCACCCACTCGGGCCTGACGACGGACGAGTTCGCCCAGGTGGTAGAGGAGTGGATGGCTACCGCCAGGCACCCGCGCTTCGGGGTGCCGTACACGGATCTCGTGTACCAACCGATGCTCGAGTTGCTGTCATACCTCCGCGAGAGCGGCTTCAAGACCTTCATCGTCTCGGGTGGCGGGATCGACTTCATGCGGGTCTTCACGGAGCGCGTGTACGGCATTCCGCCCGAGCAGGTGGTGGGAAGCTCCGGGAACCTGGAGTTCGCCATGGTGGACGGCGTGCCGACTCTCACCAAGACGGCGGGCCTCGACTTCATCGACGACAAGGCGGGCAAGCCGGTCGGAATTTGGCGCTTTATCGGTCGCCGCCCGATCCTGGCTGGTGGGAACTCAGACGGGGACCTTCAGATGCTTCAGTACACAGCCCCGGGGGACCGAACCGCGTTCGGCCTGATCGTTCACCACGATGACGACGAGCGCGAAGTAGCTTACGATCGCGACTCCCATGTGGGGAGACTGGACGTGGCGCTGACCGAGGCGCCGGAGCGCGGGTGGGTCGTGGTCAGCATGAAGAACGACTGGAGCAAAGTGTTCCCTTCACCCGAACTGCCTTAGGATATCTTCAGGGATCAGCGGGCACCCCCGGGAGACGTTAGTTGGACTCAACATGCAGTTTCTGTCGAGCGGTTAATAGGGATATCTCTCTACTCCGGGGGCATTACCAGGTAGACGGGCCCTGGAGCGAGGTACGTGTCATCGGCATGCCCCAGCCGGTTCCCCCCCGGGGCCCAGAGCCGACTAGCCTGGTTGAACCTTTCTTGAATCTCCTCGCATAGAGTCACGAAGGTACGGAGCGTCCACCTTCCTCGCGTTTTCGCAGAATCAGGCGGGTGCAGAGCCTGCTCGATGCGGAGAGCTATCGTCTACTTCAGCTGCGCCTCGCAGCGGACCCTGAGGCAGGATCTCTTATTCCGGGTACCGGCGGTCTGCGGAAGATACGGTGGCGCGGCTCCGGCCGCGGCAAGAGCGGTGGCGTTCGCATCATCTACTATTGGGCCAGGGTTCACGACACGATCCTGTTGCTGATGATGTTCGCCAAGAACGAGCGCAGCGATCTAACCCGTGATCAGAGGAAGATCCTGCGCCGGATCGTAGAGGAGGAGTACAAGTGAAGGACGAACTGTTCCGGGAACTCGAGGAGAGCGTCCGTCAGGGCAGTAGCATCCTTCGAGAGCGTGAACATGCCGCTCGTACCTTTGAGATCCCGGAAGCGGATGTCGCAGCCATTCGGGAGCAGTACGGGCTGTCGCAGGCCAAGTTCGCCTCTCTTATGGGCATCAGCGTCCGGACTCTTCAGAACTGGGAGCAAGGTCGTCGCATTCCGCGCGGGCCCGCCAGGGTCTTGCTTCGCGTCGCGGCCTTCCACCCGGAGGCCGTGCTCGACGTTGTCCGGCCGCGTCAGAGACGGGCTCGCAAGGCTGCGGCCAAGTGATGTCCCGCCGATCGTCAAGATCTTCCCGTCCCCCTACCTGCGATGAGACCGGCGTAGCCTAAGCCCCGCGATGGTGAGACGGGCGCCCGGAAGGCGCCCGACGTTGTTCGACCGCTCGAAGTCTCCCCCCGGTGTGTTCCGCGTGTCCTCGAACATGTACAGCAGCTCGAAGCGCCAGCCGCGGTTCAGACGGTGGCCCGGCTTCGATGATTCTATGCCTATCCTCGATCCCCTCGTTGGTGGGCCCGGCTCAGTGGTCTCCGTAGGCGGCCCGATACGCCGCGTCGAAGCGTCCTTCGTGGTCCACAACGTCGTTCGCCTCGGCGTATCGCTGCCAGGCTTCGACCATAGCCGCCTTGACGTCGGGATTCTCTGCCGACACGTCATGCATCTCACAGGGATCCAGCGCCAGGTTGTAGAGCTCCCACGTGCCCGTGCCGAAGGGTTCCGGAAGGCGGAGCAGCTTCCAGTCGTCCTGGAAGTACGCCCTCATCTCGAACAGCTCGTAGCCGATGCCTTCGTTTTCGCGGATGCTCTGTTTCGTACCGTCGAGGAGCGGCACCATCGACCTGCCGATGGGCTGCCGGATCGGCCTTCCATCGAGAGTCTGCGGGTAGGCAGCGCCGGCCGCCTCGAGGAACGTCGGCATGACGTCCGTCACGTGCAGTAAGGCGTGGTTCCACTGGCCGGCCGTGCTCGTCGTTCCAGGCATCTTGGCGATCAGCGGCGACTTGATTCCACCCTCCGCGGTGAAACTCTTGAAGAACCTGAAGGGTGCTGAACTGGCCTGGGCCCAGCTTGGCCCCAGGTCGATGAAGGAGCCGGGGAGGCCCCGGTTCTCCAGCGAGTTGTCGAACGTAGCCAGGTAGCTGCCATCGGCGTTGCCCGGATACGCCGTCGCGTGAGCTCCGTTCGCACCGTTGTCGGAGAAGAAGACGATCAGCGTGTTCTCGTACAGCCCGTGTTCTCGCAGGCAGTCGAACAGGCGCCCGATCGACATGTCCATGTACTCGACCATGGCCGCATAGACTTCCATGTCACGGGCATAGGCTGCCTTGTCCTCGGCCGACAGGGAATCCCACTCGCGCGTCATGAAGTTCGGTGGAAACTCCATGATGTCCGGGGGCACCAGGCCGAGCTCCTGGAGTCTGGAGAGTCGCCGCACGGCCAGCGCGTCCCAACCGTAGTCGTACTGGCCGCTGTACTTCGCGGTGTACTCGGCCGGAGCGTGCAGTGGGTCGTGAGGGGCCGTGTACGACATGTAGGCGAAGAAAGGGTTCCCGTCGTCCTTGTTGCTGTCGATGAATTCGATCAGCGCATCCGTGTAGTCCTTCGACGAGTAGAAGTCGTCCGGCAGCGCCTCGATCCGCTGCCCGTTCCTCCTGTAGATCATCTCCGATGGGTGCAGGGGACGCATGTCCGCCCAGTGACTGCCCCCGCCGTTCATCATCGTAAACGTCTGCTCAAAGCCCCGGGCGTACGGGCTCCGTGCATCATCTTCGCCCAGGTGCCACTTCCCGGCCATGTAGGTGTGATAGCCGGCCCCGCGCAGAATCTCGGGAATCGTGGCGACCTGGTCGGACAGATGACCCTCGTAGCCGGGCAGGTCGGCGATCTCCGGATAGATGAACTCGCCCATCACGCCCAGGCCGGCGACGTGGTTGTCGTTGCCCGACAGGAGTGCCGACCGGGTCGGTGAGCACGTGGGCAGCGCATGGAAGCTGGAGAACCGCAGGCCCTCGGCCGCGAGCTGATCGATCGTGGGCGTGCGAATCTCGCCGCCGAACGCCCCGACGTCGCTGTAGCCCAGGTCATCCGCGACGATCAGCAGGATGTTCGGGCGGGCCTGGGGCTCCGCTTCGGTTTCGATATCGGTGTCGGTACCGCACCCCGCCAGCGCCAGGAAAGACACTGACACGGTCAGGAGCCAGTAGCGCGTCATCGTCTCCCCCTTACGACATGTCTTCGTTCTGGTACGCCCTTCTCACTCCGGGTATGGGACGCTCGTTTCGTACTCGGCATTGATGTCGTCGTACAGCTGCTCCACGACTTCAGAGAAGGGCACGCGCCCGTCCGTTATGAAGTCTGAGAACCCGATCTGCTGACTCAGGTCCGGCGGCAGCTTCGGCTGTGTCGCGGGCTGCGGCCAGATGTCCTCATCGATCGCGGCCATCCGTACGCGGACGTCATCCTCGGTCACGTTGAAGACCATGTAATCGGTGGCCAGCGCCAGCGGCCCGTCATACGTCTTGCGGATGTCAGCAAGAACCGCGGGCTGCGTATCGAAGTCGTTGAAGAAGTGGTATCCGACCGCCATGCGCGGCCGTGTCTCGGCCATGACCTTGCCGAATTGCGCCGGCGAGGTGTGCACCTGCGTCCCGACGTTGAGGGCGGCCCCGGCCGTGAACTTCTGCTTGTCGATCAGCACCGACGGGGGCGCGAAACACTCGTGAATGGCGATGTCCGCTCCCACCGAGTGCTCGAGCCACCACTTGTTGGGGAACGTGTCGCTCGAATAGGCGAACTTGAGCCCGTTCCACTCGAGGATGAAGCTGACCGGCCCGTCCAGAGCGTGAATCGCCGGGATCGTGCGGATCGTGACGCCGTTCTCCTGGTAGATCACCTGGTTCACTTCGCGATAGTCAAACTCGTTCAGCGTGATCTCCAGGCCCCGAATGTCCACGTTGCCGAGCCGGGAGCCCTTGTCCCACGTCAGCATCTTCTGCATGTGCTCGATGGCATAGGCGGTACCGAACTCCGGTTGGTGCCCCGCAGGCCCCCACACCCTCATCGGGTTGACTCGATTGCCGACAACGCCGCCGACCCACAGGGCATCCATGTCCCCAAAGTGGTCGGAGTGCAGGTGCCCGATGAACACCTTGTCCAGGTAATCGTAGGGGATCTTCATGGCCGAGAGGCGCTCGGCCGAGCCCGTCCCGATGTCGAAGATGAACTTGTCGCCGTTGCCGAGTTCCACGAGCCAGCAGGCGGCGGCCTGCTTCGGTCTCGCATTGGGCATTCCGGTTCCGCATGCGATGATGCGCATTTCGTCCGGGGAGAGGGCTTCGGTGCCCGGATAGTAGACGTCCCGATCCTCGAGGGCCGCGGTCGGACTGAACGTCGGCCCCTCCTGTGGAAGGGCAGATCCCGCTTCGAGCCCGACGAACGCATTGGCGTCGGCGGCGTAGAGGGCTGGTGCCGCAAGCCTCTCGACCCCGGCCTGCTGGTCGGCGCGGCCCAGATGGTAAGCTCCCAGGGCCAGGGCGATTACGCCGAACCCTGCGGGTACCACGAGCAACTTACGCATGGTTCATCCTCCCGCTAAGATCGATCATGAGCTGTTTCTGTGCGCGTCTGGCAGCCTTGCGGCCAGCGCAACGCTAAGCATAGCTATACTGTACGCATCCGTCCAGTTTTCAGGACGAGGTTGTGCGACCAGCGTATTTCACCATCTCGGTTGACGAACGGTTAGTTTTTAGATCGTACTGTCGGGCATACGTGCCGTCCGCGGGTCAACAATAGGACGAGTGCTGGAATGAGCACTGGCAGAAAGAAGCGAGTCAGCAGGGCGGAGTGGTTCGAAGCGGCCATGCGGGTCCTCGGAGACGAAGGTGTGAAGGCGGTCCAGATCGAGCGGCTGGCCCGGGACCTCGGAATCGCCAAGAGCGGCTTCTACTGGCACTTCGAAGACCGGCGAGACCTCATCAGACAGCTACTCGACTACTGGGCGCACGAGTACACCGAGGTCCTGTCCGAGAATCCGGAACTGCGCGATCTCGATCCCAAGAGCCGGCTATTGCGGGTGGCGGAGATGGTTCAGGACAACGATCTCTCGCGCTACGACCGGTCCTTTCGGGCCTGGGCTGCGCGCGACGCGATGGTGGCCCGTCACGTGGACGACGTGTTGCGCAAGCGCCTGGACTATGTCGGGCAGGCCTTCGCCGAGCTCGGTTTCGAAGGCGACGAACTGGAGATGAGGACCCGGCTCTTCGTCTGCTATCACTCGGCCGAGACGGACATCTACTCGCGGGTTGCCAAGAAGCGGCTGCGCGAGCTGTTGCACCTGCGCGTCGCGTTGCTCACCAACAGGTAATGACCGGAATCTCGAAAGGTCCGATCCGATGGAATCTCTGTTTCGTATGCTGAACGTTCGCGGGGCGAGACTGCTTGTGGCAGCGCTGCTGCTCGCCGCCGTTTCGGGCGTGGCCTTTGCCGCGCTCCAGGAGGAACCGGAAGAGGGTTGGCCACGCGAGATCCCGGTGGACGCGGCGAGCGTGCTCGTCTTCCAGCCGCAGCCGGAGGCCCTCGACGGCAACATGCTCTCGGGCCGCGCGGCCGTGTCGGTGGAGCGCCCGGACGAGGAGCCCGTGTTCGGTGTCGTGTGGTTCAAAGCGCGGCTGGAGACCGATCGCGACGAGCGCATCGCCTCGGTGGACGACCTCACCGTGACCCGGGTCGGCTTTCCGGCAGCCGAAGAAGCCCAGCGCGACTCGCTCGCGGAAATCCTCGAGCGGGAGATTCCCGCCTGGGAGCTCGACATCGCGATGGACCGCCTCCTCACGAGCCTCGAGCTCGCGGAGACCCGGCGGAAGTCGGCCGAGGGACTCAACATGGACCCGCCGGTGATCCTATTCTCTCTCGAGCCTGCGGTCCTCGTGTCGATCGACGGCGCACCCCGCCTGCAGCAGGTAGAAGGCTCGGACCTGATGCGAGTCCTGAACACGGCCTTCACCATCATCTTCGACCGTAACGCGCGTACTTATTGGCTGGCGGCGGGGGAAGACGAGTGGTACAGCGCGCCCGAATATGACGGGCCGTGGACCGTCACCGAGCAGGTGCCTGCGCAGGTGGCGGCCCTGGCGCCCGAGCCGGCTCCCGAAGAGGAACTCCCGGAGGACGAACTTCCAGAGGGAGTCGAGGCGGAGGCGGAGGACGAGGGGCCTGTTTCGCCACCCACGATCATCGTCGCCACCGAGCCTACCGAGCTGATCGTGATCGATGGCCAGCCGGAGCTCACGCCGATCAGCGGCACGGATCTCATGTACGTGAGCAATTCCGAGAGCGACGTGCTGCTCGAGCTCGAGTCGGCCCGCTACTTCGTGATCCTGTCCGGCCGCTGGTTCGCGTCCGAGTCGTTCGACGGATCGTGGGTCAACGTTCCGGCCGATCAGCTTCCGGAGGGCTTCGCGGAGATTCCGTTCGAGTCTGACATGGGACACCTCCTGATTTCCGTCGCCGGCACCGAGCAAGCGAAAGAAGCCGCGATGGAGAACGAGATTCCACAGACCGCCGCGATCAAGCGAGACGCCACGATCGAAGTCGAGTACGACGGAGAGCCGGTGTTCGAGCCCATCGAGGGCACCGACATGAGTTATGCCGCGAACACGGCCGACCAGGTGATCCAGGTCGAGAACAGGTACTACGCCGTACACGAAGGCGTGTGGTACGAGGCGGACTCCCCCGAGGGCTCGTGGACCGTGGCCACCGAGGTGCCGGATGAGGTCTACCAGATTCCGGCCAACAGCCCCGTGTACAACGTGACCTACGTGGAGGTCTATCAGTCCACGCCCGAAGTGGTCTACGTGGGTTACTACCCCGGCTATACGCATAGCTACGTCCACCGCACCGTCGTCGTGTGGGGCACGGGTTGGCACCATCCGGGTTGGGTCGGGCACTGGTTCTTCCCGCGACCGGCGACGTGGGGCTTCCACGCTCGCTGGAACCCCTGGTGGGGCTGGAGCTTCGGGTTTGGTTGGAGCACCGGACCGTTCACGTTCCACATCGGTATGGGCTCCTGGTGGCGCGGCGGGTGGTGGGGACCGTCGATGTGGCGCGGCTACCACCGGGGCTTCCACCGCGGCTGGCACCAGGGCTACCGGTCCGGATTTCGGGCGGGTTATCGGGCGGGATCCAACGCCGCGCGACGTAACAACATCTACAACCGGCCGAGGAACATCGACCGGAACGTGCCCTCCGACCGGGCGCGCGGAGACGCCCGTGGCCGGGTCGCCGAGGGACGGGACAACAACGTGTTCGCGGACCGGAACGGGGATGTATTTCGCAACAACAACGGGAACTGGGAGCAGCGCACCCGGGACGGTTGGCAGGGCAACGACGCCGTGAACCGGGACGCGGCTCGCGAGCGGGCCAGCACCATGGACCGGAGCGCCGCGGGCAACCGCACCGGTCAGATCAACCAGGGGGACCTGAACCGCGCCGGCCAGGTTCAGCGGCCGCAGCAGCAGCCATCGGGCCAGCGCCAGCAGACCCAGCGTGCGTCCACGGGACAGAACCTGCAGCGCTCCCAGAATGCCAGAAGCGCGGGCGCGGCCCGAACCAGCAACTTCAACA
>JABDQB010000032.1 GCA_013042495.1 Gemmatimonadota bacterium | reverse complement strand
GAGCAGACCTGTCACCGCAGCGACCAGGAGGGACAGGGGAAATACGATCAGGCTCCACACGAACGGATAGTGCCAGGGCGGCCGGAAGACGTACACGTCCCCGAAGTACCCCGTTGCGATCCGCGTCTCGTCCGCGGCGACCCGATCGAGTCCGGCGTGCAGGTAGTCGCTGATTCCCTGCCACGGGTCCACCCACATCACGGGATTCACGGCGGCGAACACGAGAACTCCCACCAGGCACAGAACCAGAAAGGCCGCGATGCCGCTTCGATTGACGACGAGCCAGACGGCGAGGACCGGAAGCAGAAGAAGGCCGGTGAATTTGGTCGCGGCAGCCGCTCCGAGGTATAGACCCGAAGAGAAGAACCAGCCCGCCCCACCCTCTTTCACCGCGACGTCCAGCGAAGCCACGGACCAGAACCAGAAGGCCGTCAGAAACAGGTCCGTGTGCGCGAGGTGCCCGTGCGCGAACAGGACTGGAAAAGCCGGCACCGCCAGGCCCGCAGCCAGGCCCGCAGCCAGCGAACCGGAACGCCAGGCCGTGTAGACCCCCACGGAGGCCGCTAGCGCCGCGAACGTCAGCATCACGGCGCCGCGGTAGGCGGTGAGAGGGTCCGTCAGATCGCGCAGCAGGACCCACGACAATCCGCTCAACTCTCTGGAGAGAGGCGGGTGGGGAATTCTCTCGATGTACCAGCGCCAGTGTTCGAATACGCGATCCTGGTTCAACACCGCGCTGGGCTGGCCATCGAGCAGGGCTGCCCACAGATCTCGCCCCCAGGCGAGTTGACGCAAGGAACTGTAGAAGTAGTTGCCGACGTCGCTGGCGATCCCGTAGTCGATCGCTGTCATCGCCGTTGTCACCAGGGTGACGACGAACAATCCGAACGCCAGCCCCCGCAGGGCGGCGGGCGAAGGCCAGGTCTTGCGACTCGCTGTCATAGTCTCTGGCTTCGCGCGACGATCCAGACACCCGCAAAGGCCAGGATGCCGGCAACGCTTATGGCGGCGCCGAGCAGAACGGACACCGGCGCGAAACGGAACTCGAGGTCGCTGACGCCCGGTGGAACCGGTACCGCACGGAAGACCCCATTGGCTCGCAGAACGGGGACTGCGACCCCGTTTACCGAGGCCTTCCACCCTGGATACCAGCGGTCGCTGAGAACCGCGAGCATGGGCCCCGACGCCGTGACCTCCGCCCGTACCCAATTGGGTCCCTCTGACCGGGCGAGCACCCGGCCCGAGGCTTCCGGACCTAAGGACGCGGGAAGCTCGGCCTCCAAAACCACCCGGTCGCCGAGGGGGAAATCGCTCTCCAGCACGCGACGCAGTGCCTCGGCCTGGCCGTCACGCACCTCGTATTGGTTCACCAGGTACAGTCGGGACACCGGGTCCGGCACTTCGAACAGCCGGATCGGGAGCTCGGGACTGGACGCGGCCAGCCTGAGGCCCTGAATCGAGTCTCCACTCGCCGTGGCATCCGCATAGAAGCCCACGTTCATCGCCTGCAGGAATCTCAGGGGATCGTCGCTCCACGTTCTCATCGCCGCCTCGTTCGTCAGGGCCACGGAAATGAGTTCGACGCCCTGCAGTCCGTCCTGCATCGGGAACCCGAAGATCTGACCCACGTTCGGACCCATGGTCTGGTAGTCCAGATACATGTTGGTCAGCTCCCAGACCCCCTGCATGCTTACGATGCTCCCCATCGCCGCATGGTGAGGTGAGCCCCGGAAGCGAACGTCGCCACGAGGCGACATCAGACCATCCAGAGCTTCAGCGGTCCACGGTGCGGTGACGTACACCTCGCTATCCACCGACGGGTTCACTTCGCGGTGCGCCAGGGACAGATCCACGACCGCGAGTGCGACTACGAGCGTTGAGGCCAGACTGGAACGAAGGCGACCCGATCGATACAGGCCCGTTACGACGGCGAAGCAGATCATCAGGGCGGCCAGCCGCCAGGCGATGGCGGCATACAGCTGCGCCGCCGCTGCCGGGTCCTCACAGAGGAGCGCTTCCGGAAGCCAACTTCCACAGGCAGCGACGAACGGCCCGTCGCCGGACGACAGAACTGCGCCAAGGCCGATGTACAGGCCGGCGAGCAGGGAAACGGGGAGCCATACTCGAACCTCCGCCGCAATCCCCAGCGTCCCGTCGGCCGGGCGATCACGGTCCAACCACCGATCCATGCCCTGCGCGGCGAAGACCGACAACGCGAGAGCCCCCATCAGAAGGAACTTCTCCGGGTAGCGGAAGGGCCGAAACGGCGGAATCCATTCAAACAGGGCCCGATACACCGGGCTGTAGCTGCCGAGAGCCAGCAGGACGGAAACGAGCATCGCCGCGATCCAGAAGACCGACCAGCGGCGGCCTCGCCCGCGGAGTGCGCCCATGAACCCGAGGGCGAGGGCTACGCATCCGCCATATACGCTCAGGATCCATGGCACTTCGGAACTGGCCATGTAGCGGGTCGAGAATCCGTGCGCCCCGGTATGCAAAGCCGGGGGAAGCAGCAGGTGCAGCGCGCCCCCGGTCTCAAGGGACCGCGCGGACGCGTACTCGAGGTCGATGGGCAGCCGGCGAACCGAATGGCTGATGTATTCGGCGAACGGAAGAAGCTGGACGGAAACCAGGGCCACCGCCAGGATCCCCGCGAGCATGAACGCGAGAGTCTGCCGCCCGCGCGGTAACGCGCGTCCCTCGGCGTTGACCAGGCCATGCGCGAAGATCAGTGCCAGGCCGAGCGCCAGCATCTGGGGTTCGCCGCCGAGAAACGCCACCCCACTCAGCACCGTGAACGTGAGCAGGTCCCGGATCCTCCCTTGATCCAGCACCCGGTCCCAGGCAAGGAACAGCCAGGGAAGCCAGGCCACCGTCTGCAGATTGTTGATGAAATTCCCAAGCGAGACGTAGAAGCCTCCCAGCATGAACACGGATCCGCCCAGCACGGCCGCGGTCCACCCATGGCCCCACCGCCTGAGCAGAAGGGCCAGGCCCACTCCCGCGAGGGGATAGTGAAGCACGACGAGCCAGTCGAACGCGGCCGGCATGGGGAGGCCGTACAGAACCAGGCTACCCGGATACAGGAGACCGGGTTGAAGCGAGGCGAAGAACGGCTCCCCACTCGCGACCCACGGGTTCCACAGGGGAAGGTCGCCGGCCCGGACGGTGGAGGCCAGGAAGTGCTTCATCGGATAGAAGAATGGCGCAACATCGCGGCTGAAGAACGTCTGTCCGCGGAACAGGACGCTATGGAATAAGGCAGCGGCCAGGACGATGAAGAAACCCGCCACGGCTGCAGGCGTCGGAATCAGCGTGCGGATGCGACGCATGGAGATCATGCGGGAGGCCGTCGCACGACCGATGCGGACCGTTCAGGATGGCCGAAGGGCGCGGCGGGTAAACCCGCCACGCCCTGGCCAGCGATCTTCAAGAAAGACGAAGATTCGAAGGCAACCCTTACGGAGCCTTCTGGACTTTGCCCTCGATCGAACTGCCCGTGCCGACCTGCACCCAGTAGGTGTTGCCGGACGCGGAGTGTGACGCCGTAATGGCGTAACCGCCGGCCGACGCGGCCGACGCGGACACCGCGATGCCCGTGCTCGTGGTGAAGGAACCGGTCGCCATCGAGTTCGGCGCGTAGATCTGCTCGTCGGCGAAGTAGGCCTCCTGGGCCGCCATCGCGTTGCGAACATCGCTCTTCGCGGTGGCGTCGAACGCCTTCTCCTTGGTGCTGGCAAACTGCGGAATCGCGATCGCGGCGAGAATGCCGATAATCACGACTACGATCAGCAGCTCGATCAGCGTGAAACCCTTTGTGTTGCGGAGCATCTGTCCTCCAACGGTTCTGGTTTGTGAACGGTTTCTCTTCCGAGGACTTGTTTTCGTTCACCGGTGGAGGACCTTGCCTCCGGCGAGAGGAAGCGGCAACCCGTATGCCACCTGTTTCCAGAAGCTGTAAACACAAGTAATAAATGCAGTTATAGTCTATCGCCGCGGATTGCCACGGTCCGATCACGATCGGTGCCATTGCACTCTGCAAAGTTTACCTGTTGTACTGCAATGGTTGACGACTCAGCCTTCGAGGTCGTAGCGCTTGATCTTCCGATACAGCGTGCTGGGGTCGATTCCGAGGACCTCGGCGGCCCTCGTCTTGTTGCCCGCCTCAGCACGAAGCACGTGCTCGATGTACGCACGCTCGATGATGTCCAGGGCCGGGTTGTCCGCCGGGCGGTCCTGAACCAGTGGTTCGGGCGGCGCTTCGCGAAGTCTGGACGGCAAAGCCTCGGGCTTGATCGTGGCGCCCGCCGTAAGCACTACCGCTCGCTCGATGACGTTCTCGAGTTCCCGCACGTTTCCGGGCCAGTGATACTCCTTGAGAACCGCCAGAGCCTTCGCCGAGAGCTTCTTCGCGCCCCGCGGATCGCCCCCGGCCTGCGCTGACAGGAAATGCTCGGCCAGAAGCGCGATGTCTTCTTCCCGGTTGTTCAGGGGTGGGAGTTCGAGGGTGATGACGTTCAGGCGGTAGTAGAGGTCGCGCCGGAAACGCCCTTCCTCGATGTCTCGCTCGAGATCACGGTTGGTCGCCCCCACCAGGCGCACGTCGACGGCGATCGCCTCCGTGGCGCCGACCGGAATCACCTCCCTCTGTTGCAGCACGCGAAGCAGCTTGACCTGGGTAGAGGGCGCCATCTCGCCGACCTCGTCCAGGAAGAACGTACCCCCGGAGGCCGCGACGAAAAGGCCCTCCTTGTCTCGCACCGCCCCCGTGAAACTCCCCTTCACGTGCCCGAAGAGCTCGGACTCGAGAAGGCCCTCGGGGAGCGCTCCGCAGTTCAGGGACAGGAAACGGCGGTTGGATCGGGGGGACAGGTCGTGGATGTACCTCGCGAACACTTCCTTACCCGTTCCGCTCTCTCCACTGATCAGGATCGTGGAATCGCTGTCTGCCACGCTCTCCGCCAGCTTGATCGAGCTCTCGAACGCGGGACTTGCGCCGATGGGCTTTCCCGCCTTGAGGGTCTGCTGCTTCTTGAGTTCCCGCTTCAGGCCGGCGTTTTCCTGCTTGAGCCGCCCCCAGTCCAGGGATCGTCCAAGCACGGCCAGTAACTCCTCGTTCTCGAACGGCTTCTGCACGTAATGCGTGGCGCCAAGATTGACCGCTTGAATCGCCGATTGGAGAGATGCCTGCGCCGTCATGAGGACCACCGGAGTGTTCGGGCTCGTCCTCCGGATTTCCTCGAGCACTTCGATTCCACTCATCTTGGGCATCCGAACGTCAGAAAGAACCAGGTCCGGGCTCTGGTCCTTGAACGCCTTCAACCCTCCCGCCCCGGTCAACTCGAAGATGACATCGTATCCCTCACCCCTGAGCAGAACGGTCAGAGTCTCGATGAGGCTCTGCTCGTCATCGATCAGGAGGATCAACGGCTTGTCTCGCATGTCAGCTCCTTTGGGCGCCGGCCGATGGCCGACCGCCTGGATGTGTGCGCTCTAGCCAGCGCCCGTTCGGGCTCCTGGCTCCAGCTCCTCGGCTCTCGCTCCAGATTCCGGCTGTCCGGTGCTGAGCGGGTCCTCAGCCGCAGGCTGCCTGTCCGTCGTCTGTCTTCCTTTTCCCGTACGACGCGGGAGAACCAACGCGAACGTGGCTCCTTCCCCGAAATTCGAACTCGCGATCAGGGCTCCGCCATGCGCCTGCACCGCGCGATGCGCGATCGAAAGTCCCAGGCCGCTGCCGCCCTGCCGCCGGGTGTAGAACGGGTCGAAGATCCGCGGCAGGTCTTCCGCTGAGATCCCCGGACCATCATCGAAGACCCGAATGCGCACGGGGTGACCGAGAGATACCTCGGACGGAACCAGGTCGGGCCGGAGTGCATCGGCCACCACCCGGACCGTGACGGTCTCTTCCGGATCTCCGACCTGGACGGCGTTCAAGACGAGGTTGAGCAGGGTCCGGTGCAACAACTCGGGGTCGCCCCACAGGCCAGACATGTCGTCCAGGATCTCCGACGTGATCGTGGCCCGACCTTCTGCGGCCGGGTTGCGGCGCACCGTTTCGATGACCTCGCTCAGCAGGCGGGGAACGTCGACCGGTCGCCTCTCCGCAACTCCGACGCGCGCGAAATCGCTGAACTCGCTCAAGATCCGGCTCAGCCGATCCGCTTCGCGCACGATGAGCCGCCCCAGGATCTGCTCGTCCTCGTCGGTCACGGCCCTCGCCGACAGTTGTTCGACAGCGCTGCGCACGGAAGCCAGCGGGTTCTTGAGCTCGTGCGCCAGCGAAGCCGACAGCTCCGCAACCGCCTCGAGCTTCCCCGCGCGCAGGCGCAGATTCTCGAGCTGGCGCGCGGACCGCAGGTCCTGCAGCAGGACCACGTGTGATGGCCCGGCACCCACGTCCTCCAGCATGGTTGTGCTGACGGCCACCGGGACCGGATCGTCACCCCTGCCGCCCACAACAGAGTCCGAACCGACCAGCACCTCGGCCTCGCGGTCCTGCACTCGACGTCCGGTCTCCATAGTCTCGCGCACGGCGGCGGCCACTTCGGGGGCCCGTCGTTGCAGTTCGGGAAGGAGATCCAGCCCGAGAAGGCCTACGCCATCGAGGCCGCACAACTCGGCGGCGGCGATGTTGATGTACACCAGGTTGCCCGACGCATCGAGCGTGATGACACCGGACGGGATGTTGCGCAGCACGTCCGCCGTGTCGAGACGAAGACGGTGGAGTTCCCCCTCGACCGATCGGAGTTCCGAGCGAACCTGGCGAAATCGGGCGCCGACCAGACTGGCAGTCACCGCCACGAGCATGATGACGAGGACCTGGAGAACGAGAGCCAGTTCGCTCGTGTCGGCCGCCGCCGTCAAGTTGAGGGCGAGATACAGGAGGCCCGCCGACAGCGCAGTCAGGATCGCCGAACTGAGTGGGAGAACCAGGGCGTAGCCAGCGGCCAATGCGATGAACAACGACACGAAGGGACTGCCACTTCCCCCCGTGATGTGCACGATCCCGTTGAACAGCAGGACGTCGAGAGCCGCCTGTGAATACAGGAATCCGAGCCCGATATGCCGGCCCTTCCGGTGACTGATCCGGTAAGCGATCGGCGTCAGGAAGGCCGCGGCAGCCAGTCCGACGATTGCTATAAGGGCGAACTCGGGCGGCAACGCGCCGGGGACCTGACGCTCCAGGAAGTCGCCGACGAGGATGGCGGAGCCGAACACGGCCAGGGAGATGACCAGGCGCGCCGCGTAGATCCAGTAGAGGACCTGCAGCGGCTCGAGAAGGGTCGCGGCCCTGCGGTCAGACCTGCTGGTTCGTAGCAATTCCTGGCCGTTTCCCGTGCTGTGATGGTCCGCGCCGGGAGGTCCCGGAAGCCACTCTCAGGGAACGTTGCAATTCGCACGTTCCAACGATGCTATCTTAGACATGGGTGTGCAGAACGCAAGAGGTATTCGGAAGTCCGCTGGAGGGTTCAGAGCCAGTCAGGGTACTCGTCGAACACAGAAAGGGCCTTGAATCGTCCCTGTCGGACAGTCGCCGTGAGAGAGTACACGCGGTCAGAGCCGGGACACGGCAGCGCTCGGCGCACCAGTGGCAGGGTGATGCCCGACGCGTCCTCCTCCGGTCCCGCGGCGGGCCACAAGCCGACGGTCCTGGCCGCATCCGACAGCTGACGAAAGCCGGTCTCGAACGACGCGGTCCACGAAGCCACCTTCGGGACAGGGTCGCCCGTCAGCCGAATCCTCAGGCTCATGTTTCGGGACGCGAAGACCACCCACGTGTCCGGACCTAGCGTCCGGCGGGACGTCGGTTCACCGAACCGCCGGGTCAGATCGCCCTCCGCGAGTCCCACGAGGCCGTCGCACGAGGCCATTCAGAGAAGTCCTGGCCACGTGGAAGACCGAGACCGGCGGCTCACCGGGAAATCAGCAATCGGAGGCCCTGGCGTCACTGGAGTCGATCACGTCGGCCAGCGTGGTGTCGTTCAGGAACTCCAGGGTGGCTTCCTTGATCGTCCGCCAGCGCTCGTGGGCTCCACATGGATTCGAGTCCGAGCACTGCGGGAGACCGAGCAGGCAACGCGTGCGCTGTACCTGCGGTTCGAAGGGGGCGACGACCGTGGCGAGCACAACCGTGGACGGCGGCGCCGCCAGCGTGAACCCACCGGCTCTGCCACGCTCGGATACGACAACGCCTGCCCTCGCCAGCTGGTGGAGGATCTTGGAGAGGTAGTTGGCCGGGATTCCCGTATCCTGCGCCATGTCCCGGGCCCGAACGGTGCCCTCGCCGTACCGACGGGCCAGGCACACCGCTGCCCGCAGTGCGTACTCTTCGGTTCTCGAGACCACGTCACTCTTCCTGTCGCCCGGTATCCGATCGCCTAATCACATAAGAATATGATGTTTGCGGGCTTGAGGACAGGGTGGAAACCGGGATCGCGGGCACCGGCGCCGGCCCCGCGCCCGTCGCCGCGTGCTCGGCGTCGGGCGACCTTTCAGTTCATCGTGTTGATGATCCCGAAGATCGGCAGGTACATCGCGACGATCATTCCGCCGACGACCGTACCGAGAATGACGATCATCAGTGGCTCCATGGCTTTCAGCAGGGATTCCACCGCCGCGTCCACTTCCTCGTCATAGAAATCGGCGATCTTCGTGAGCATCCCGTCCAGGTCACCGGTCTCTTCACCGACATTGATCATCTGGGTGACCATGGGTGGGAACACACCGGAAATCCGCAGGGGCTCTGAGATCGATTCGCCGCCCGCGATCGAGTTGCGGCTGTTCATGATCGCGTCGTGGATGACACGATTCCCCGACGTGCGCGCCGTAATCTCCAGTCCGTCGAGGATCGTCACGCCCGAGCTGAGGAGTGTCCCCAGGGTGCGCGTGAACCTGGCCACCGACCCCTTGCGGGCCAGGTTCCCCAGGATCGGCATGCGCAGCAGGATCCGGTCGAAGGTCAAACGACCGGAAGAGGTGGCGACCCAACGCCGGAAGAGGAAGACCGCCGCCGCGACGCCGGCTCCCATGGCCCACCAGTACGACTGCAACGTGTCCGAGGCCATGATGACGATACGGGTCGGAAGAGGCAGCGCCTGGTCGAAGCTCTCGAACATCTGCTGGAAGGTCGGAATCACGAACAGCAAGAGCACGATGATCGCCGAGAGGGCCACGAATCCGATCACCGCCGGGTAGATCATCGCACCCTTCACCTTGCGGGAGAGGGACTCGGCCTTCTCCAGGAAGACGGACAGGCGCAGGAGAATCGTGTCCAGGATACCGCCGGCCTCGCCGGCCGCGACCATGTTGACGTACAGCGGCGTGAAGACCTTCGTGTGGTCACGCATGGCATCGGCCAGGGTGTTCCCGGACTCCACGTCGTGCAGGACTTCCTGCAGCGTGTCCTGCAAGGTCTTGTTATCCGACTGTTTGGCCAGGATGTCGATCGCCTGCACCAGCGGCAGACCGGCGTTGATCATCGTCGCGAACTGCCGGGTCATGATGACGATGTCGCGCGTCTTCACCTTCACAGCACCGCCCGGCATCTTGAAGCCCTTGGGTTTCTCCCGGACGGAGACCGGGATCAGGCGCTGGCTGCGCAGATGGGCGATGACCTCCTCGCGGCTCGCCGCATCGAACTCGGCGCGCTTGAGATCGCCCGAGACGGTTCTCGCGCTGTATGACCAGACTGGCATGGCTCAGGTCTCTCCGGTTGTTGGTGTGCGCCTAGACAGCCGCGGGCTCGACTTCGCCGATCATGCGCTTGAGTTCCGTCGGATCCGAACTGACGCGCATGAGCTCATCGAGAGCCACTTCGTCCCGCATGTACAGGGAATACAGCGCGTCGTTGAGCGTCTGCATTCCGAATTTCTTACCGGCCTGCATCGTCGAGTAGATCTGGTGCGTCTTCTCGTCCCGGATCAGGGCCCGGATCGCAGGAGTGGCCACCATGACCTCGCATGCCACCACCCGTCCCTTTCCGATGCGCCGCGGCAAGAGCGCCTGCGTGACCACGCCCTCGAGAACAAACGACAACTGGGCACGGACCTGGTCCTGCTGATGGGCCGGAAACACGTCGATCATGCGGTTGATGGACTCGGCGGCCGAATTCGTGTGCAGCGTCGCGAAGGCCAGGTGTCCGGTCTCCGCGATCGTGAGAGCCGCCTTCACGGTCTCCAGGTCCCGCATCTCACCGACCAGGATCACGTCGGGGTCCTGGCGCAGTACGTACTTCAAGGCGTTCTGGAAGGACGTTGTGTCGGTCCCGACTTCGCGCTGGTTGACCAGACAGTTCTTGTGTTTGTGAACGAACTCGATCGGGTCTTCGACCGTCATGATGTGTCCGGACCGCTCCCGGTTGATCTTGTCGATCATCGCCGCCAGGGTCGTCGACTTACCGGACCCGGTGGGCCCCGTGACCAGCACCAGGCCCCTCGGTTTTTCGGCCAGCTTCGAGACCACGCCCGGCAGTCCGAGCTCCTGGAACGACAGGATCTCGAAGGGAATCTGCCGGATCGCCATGGCCACAGTGCCACGCTGACGGAAGACGTTGCCGCGGAACCGTGACAGGTTCTGGACGGAGAACGAAAGATCCAGCTCGTCTTCCTGCTCGAACCTCTTCTTCTGCTGCTCAGTGAGGATCGAGTAAGCGAGCGCCTGGGTCTCGCGCGGCCCGAGCTGCGTCCCGTAGTTGCTGTTCTCGAGCTTTCCGTCGACACGAAGCTTGGGTACCTCACCCGCGGACAGGTGGAGATCCGAAGCTCCCTTGTCGATCGTCTCTTCGAGCAGGCCGCGCAGTGTTGCCGGCGCCGAGTCACTCATGCGATCCCTCGTTCCCCCGTTGATGGTCGCCTTCCCCGCTCGGGTCAGGCGGCCGTTTCCTTGATGACTTCGTCGAGTGTGGTAATCCCTTTGCGCACCTTTACCATGCCATCCTGTCGCAGCGTGATCATTCCCTCCGCGACGGCCGTCTGCTTCAGTTCGTCGGTAGACGATCCCTGCAAGATCATGCGGCGAAGCTCAGGGGTCATCGGCATGACCTCGTACAGGCCCTGTCGCCCGGAATAGCCGGAGCCGTTGCACGCGTCACAGCCCTCTCCCTTGAAGAACGTCAGGGAGGCCGACTCGTCCTGGGTAAGTCGGGCGGCTCGCAGGACCTCGGGCTCATACGTCGCCTCGGCCCGGCAGTTGGAGCATATCCGTCGCACGAGCCTCTGGGCCGTGATGCAGTTGAGAGCCGATGAGACGTTGAACGCCTCGATCCCCATGTCGATCATCCGGGTGATGGTGGAGGCGGCATCGTTCGTGTGCAGCGTAGACAGGACCAGGTGACCCGTAAGGGCAGCCTTTACGGCGATGCCGCCCGTCTCGAGGTCCCGTATCTCACCGACCATGACGAT
>JABDQB010000031.1 GCA_013042495.1 Gemmatimonadota bacterium | reverse complement strand
CGTTGAGGCCGGGCAAGTGGCGAATCCCGTCCTGCGAGATCGTGTGGCTGGCCGGCGCGTTCGACGGGCCCGTGAGTTCATCGTCATCGTCGTCGCACCCGATCGGCGCGAGCGCGAGCGCGGCTGCGGCGGCGAGCATTCCAATCCGCCGGATCATCGCCTCACGAACTCCGACACGACGGGCTCGTCCCCCGAATAGTCGTAGAAGCCCTTGCCGACCTTCCGCCCGTGGTACCCGGCCAGGTACATCCGCTTCAGGAGGGGCGGCGGCGCGAAACGCTTCTCCCGGTACTCGTCGAACATGATCTCGGCGATGTAGTAGAGAGTGTCCAGGCCAACGAAATCACCCAGGATGAAAGGCCCCATCGGGTAGCCGCAACCGAGCTTCATACCCGTATCGATGTCCTCGATCGACCCGATTCCTTCCTCGTACGCGCGAATAGCATCCAGCATGTAGGGCACGAGCAGCCGATTCACCACGAAGCCCGAGTTGTCGGTGCACGCGATCGGCACCTTGCCCAGCGATCGTGCGAACGCGAAGGCGCGATCGAACGTCGCGTCGGAGGTCGCGCCCGTGCGCACGACCTCGACGAGCTTCATGATCGGGACGGGGTTGAAGAAGTGCAGGCCCACGAAGCGATCGGGCCGGGACGTCGAGGCCCCCATCTCGGTGACCGTCAGGCTGGACGTGTTCGAAGAGAAGATCGTGTTCTCGGGACACTGCCGATCGAGGGCCCCGAAAAGGTCCTTCTTCACTTCGATGTCCTCGACGATCGCCTCGATGATGATGTCGCAATCGGCCAGGTCCTCGAGCGACACGGTTCCGATGAGGCGAGCGAGGGCCGCGTCGCGATCGGCGGCTTCGAGTTTTCCCTTCTCCACGGCACGATTGAGCTGCTTGCCGATCGCTTCCAGGCCGGCCTGCAGAAGGCCTTCGTTGACCTCCCGAACAACCGTTTCGTAGCCGGAGGCAGCGCTCACCTGGGCGATCCCGCGCCCCATCAGCCCACAGCCGATGACCCCGACCTTCTGTATGTCGCTCACGTCCGGCTCCTTGGTTTCGTGGTTAGTCCAGCAGATCCGTGATTCTCTCCCGCAGGCTCGGCCTGTCCGTCGCGAACCCCGAGTCTCGCTCGCGGCGGTCCAGCAAACCCTGCACCGCCAGCTCCACCCGGGCCCGACGCCGCGCCAGGGTCTTCACGGTGCCGAACGTTCCTGCGGCGGTCACCCCTGCCGTCACTGCCGGAAACACGATCAGGGCTTCGGCTCCCCCGCCGAGAACGGCCCCGAGCGCCGAGCCCAGGCCGAACACGCCCAGAGAGCCGTACCAGCCGGCCGCATAGCCGGCGCGGGTGTTGGCGATATCGGCGATCACGCTCACCAGCGTGCGACCCTCTTCCAGCTGTTGCGTCAGCACGGTCAACGTCTTCGACTTCGCCAGCTCGTAGCCTCTGCCGCTGAAGTCGAGTCCGCGCTGGATCTGGCTCATCAGGTCGGACGCCGGCTCCCACACCTGTTGTCCGGGGCGATCCCGGACGCAGCGTAGGCTTTCCCTGTCGGTGAGGTAGCTCCTGAGCTTCTCGAGTACCTCCTCCGAACCACCAGGAACAACCCGGCTCTCGACGATCGCCGCTTCGCCCCAGAGGCGCGTGGCAAGAGAACGGTCCTCTGGGCGTGACGGAACGAGTTCGTCGGCTCGAACCTCGGCGAGTGCCTGCCGAACGTAGCGACCCTCGAGCCCTACTTCCTCCGCTATGCGCTGGACTTCCGCTACGTCGAGAGTGTCGTACGTCTCTCCTCGCCCGAACTGCAACTCGGCAGCGCGGTGGATGATCTTCTCGAGCTGTGGCCGTGAAACCTCGCTCGGTACCGGAAGCCTGCCGCTTCCGCTGTCTTCGGTCACCGACCGTCACTCATCGGTGATGTCTCGCTCGACGCGGACGGCTTCGGCCTCGTCCGTCTCGATTGCCTCACCGAGCGGGCCTTCACCCAACAGCCCTGACTGGCCGTCCTCCCCGGAAATGCGAGAGGGCATGCTCAGTCCGGTGGCCTCGTCCGCCGCCTTTTGCGCACGCGCCTCGAGGGCCTTGATTTCTTCCTTCTCCTCCGCGCTCAGCTCCTTCCGCTCCTCGAACATCTTCTTGAACGGCGAGAACAGGTCCACCGGGAGCGGGAACAACGTGGTCGAGTTGTTCTCGGCGGCGATTTCTGACGCCGTCTGCAGGAATCGCAGCTGAAGCGACGCTGGCTGCAGGCTCAGCAGACGGGCCGCATCCTTCAAGCGGGACGCCGCCTGGAGCTCGCCCTCGGCGTTGATGACTTTGGCGCGCCGCTCGCGCTCCGCCTCGGCCTGCCGTGCCATGGCCCGCTTCATTTCCTGCGGGAGATCTACATCCTTCACCTCGACCGCCGTGACGTCGATCCCCCAGAGGTCGGTACCCTCGTCGATGATGCGCTGCAGGATGTGGTTGAACTTCTCGCGCTCAGCCAGCAGCTCATCGAGCTCCGCCTGCCCGATCACGGACCGCAGGGTCGTCTGCGCGAGCTGCGAGGTGGCGAACAGGTAATCCTCGATCTCGAGCACGGCCCGGGACGGGTCGCGCACCTTGAAATAGAGGACCGCGTTCACCTTCACCGAGACGTTGTCCCGCGTAATCACGTCCTGCGGCGGGATGTCCATCGCGATGATGCGCAGGCCCACGCGGACCATGCGCTCGATGCCGAATGGCACGAGGAAGATGAGTCCCGGACCGCGAATCGGCCGCACGCGGCCCAGCCGGAACACGACTGCGCGCTCGTACTCGCGCATGATTCTGAGACTTGTCGAGAGCGCCGCGGCACCGCCGATGGCGATCAGAGCGAGAATGACATCCATGGGAGCCTCCAATGGTCCCGAGGATCAGGTGCGCTGGGAGCGATCCGCGTGACGGGCTGCGCCCTCCCCGCGGTCCCGTAACATACCCCGCGCACGGTGGATGTGCCCGCCCTTGCGAACTCGCGTCGCGCTCGGGCGAGCACGGGATCCGTCGCTAGCCGTCGACCCTCACGATGACCGCGATTCCCTGCCCACCGCCGATGCACGCGGACCCGAGACCCAGCCCGCCACCTCGCCGATTCAGCTCGTGCAGCAGATGGGTCGTGATCCTCGCACCGGTAGCGCCCAGCGGATGCGTAAGTGCGATCGCTCCGCCGTTGACGTTCACCTTGTCGCGGTCCAGTCCGAGCTCCTTCTCGACCGCAACGTACTGTGGGGCAAAGGCCTCGTTGACCTCGATCAGATCCAGGTCGGCCAGGGTGAGACCCGCCTTGTCGAGCGCCTTCCGCGCCGCCGGCGCCGGTCCGATACCCATGATCCGAGGGGGTACGCCGGCCACGCCCCATGAGACCAGGCTGCCCATCGGCGACAGACCGTGAGCCGCGGCGAACTCGGCGTCGGAGATGACCAGCGCCGCCGCACCGTCCCCGATTCCGCTGGCGTTGCCCGCGGTTACCAGGCCGTCCTTCTTGAAGTAGGGACGGAGCGAAGCCAGGGCCTCGGCTGTCGTATCAGCCCGGATGTGCTCGTCCATGCGGAATTCCGTCTCCTTGCCTCGCTTCAACAGCGTGACCGGGACGACCTCGTCGTCGAACGTCCCCCCGTCCCACGCGGCCTTCGCCCTCGTCTGGCTCCGCACCGCGTATCCGTCCACTTCCTCGCGGCTGATGTCGTATTCCTCGGCGAGGTTCTCCGCGGTCTGGGCCATCGAGAATCCGCAGTACGTGTCCGTCAGCGCTTCCCACAGCGAATCCTCGAACGGTACCGCCGGCCCGAGCCTCAGGCCCCAGCGGGCGCCGCGCACCACGTGCGGCGCCTGGCTCATCGACTCGGTGCCGCCGGTCAGGCACACGCGCGATCCCCCGTACAGGATGTCTTCCGCTCCGTCGATCACGGCCTGGAAACCCGATCCGCACAGTCGATTCAGCGTCATCGCCGGCACCTCGACCGGCAGTCCGGCGTTGAGGCCCACGTGGCGGGCCAGGTAGACGGCGTCGGCCGATGTCTGGATCACGTTTCCGAAGAACACCTGTCCGTATTCCGACGGATCCACACCCGCCCTCTCCACCACCGCCCGTCCCGCGAGAATCCCCAGCTCGGTGGCCGACTGGTCCTTGAGACTGCCCCCGAACGTGCCGAACGGCGTGCGAGCCGCGGCAAGGAATACGACCTGTTTATCGACTGCCATCGTGGTTTCTCCGTAGCGTGATTGATCCTGTGGTCAACGGGCTCTTCCAGCCCAATGTGGCTCAGTCCCCGGCAACTCGCTCCGCGATCCAGGTTCCGACCTGCCCGGTCGTGAATGACCCGCCAATGTCGGGGGTACGGATTCCCGCTTCCAGTGCCGCATCCACGGCGTCCTCGACCCGATCGGCGCCTTCATCCGCACCCGCATCTCGAAGAAGAAGGGCCGTACTGAGAATCGCGGCCATCGGGTTGGCGGTTCCCGTGCCGGCGATGTCCGGCGCGCTGCCGTGGACGGGCTCGTACAAAGCGTGACGGCCGGGATTCACGTTCGCCGACGGAGCCAGTCCCATTCCACCGACCAGTTCCGCGGCCAGATCCGAAAGGATGTCCCCGAGCAGGTTCGAGGTGACGATCACCTCGAAACGGTCGGGAATACGAACCAGTTGCATCGCGAGCGCGTCCACGTACTGCATGTCCGCCTCGATTTCCGCGTAGTCGGTGGCGACTTCCGAAAACACCCGGCGCCACAGGCCGTAGACGTGCGGCACGGCGTTGGCCTTGTCTCCCAGCGTGACCCTCGTCCGCCCGTTGGAGCGGGCATAGTCGAAGGCTCTGCGCACGATGCGCTCCACACCCGTGCGCGTGGCGATGGCTTCGCTCACGGCCCGCTCGCCCGTCTCCCCTTCCGACTCGATCCGGCCCGCTCCCGTATACAGGCCCTCCGTGTTCTCGCGGAAGATGACGAAGTCGATGGGCCGGTGGTCCGCCAGGCGAAGCGGCGACAGTTCGGGAAGCCGGAGTCGGGCCGGGCGGAAGTTGACGTACAGGTCGAGCCGGAACCTCAGACCGAGGAGGATATCCCGCGCGTGCCTTCCGTCCGGCACCCGTGAGTCGCCGACGGCGCCCAGCAGTATCGCGTCGAACTCGTCGCGAAGACGGACGAAGCTCTCATCGGAAAGCGTCTCGCCGGTGCCCAGATAGTGCTCGGCCCCGTGCGGAAACGTCTCGATCCGGAGGTCCGCCAGGCCGGCGGCCACACATGCGCTCATCACGCGCTCAGCCTCGCGCACTACCTCTGGACCGACTCCGTCTCCCGGAATCAAGGCGACACGAATCATGGACGGATCATCTCCGCTGGGTCCTCCGCTCCGGTTTCGGCGAAAGGAAGAGGCCGGCGACCCCGGGGGGCGCCGGCCTCCAGAACTGCAAGAATGACCGGCAGCGCCGGTTCGTTACTGGCTCAGGGTCCAGACGTACGCGGCGACGGCCTTCACCTGGTCGTCGGTGATCGCGGTGCCGCCCTTGGCCGGCATCGGGACGCCGGAACTGGACTCCTGCGCCGTCACGCCCGTCATGATGTTCTCGACGATCTGCTCGTACGAGCCATCGATGTGCAGCCACTCGTCGTCGTTCAGGTTCGCGCCGAGGTTGGGGATCCCCTCCCCGGTCGCCCCGTGGCACGACATGCAAATGCCGGCCCCATTGTAGATGCCCGCGCCCTCTTCGACCATCGCTGCCGTCACGCCCTCGGGCAGTTCCTGATCCATCATCTCCGCGTCGGCCACATCCATTTCGACCGCGTCCATCGCCGGCTCCGCCGCCACCACCTGGGCCGCTTCCGTGCTGGCCTCTGCATCGCCGTTTGCGCTCGCGTCGCCGCCGCAGGCTGAGAGGCCCATGGCCACGAGGGCGACCAGCGTCAGTCCCCAGATCTTCTTCTCAAACATTATAGCTCCTGTGTGCGTCCCGTTGTTCTGCCAGGCGGCCGCGTATACCGCGGCAACCTCTCGTTATGTGGGCAACATTTTACCGCACAGCGCGCAGTAACTCCAGCCCTGCTCGACTTCCTCGCCGCAGGCGGGACATGGCCAGCGCTCCTGGTCCGCTCCGCAGTGCGGGCAGAATCGCACGCCGGACCGCTCTGGCAACGCCTGATGGCAGCTCCGGCAGGGCGTGCCCGAGACTTTGTCTCTTGTCGATCCGCCCGCTGACCCGGCGCTCTGCTCGACGTCCCCACGGGCTCGACCGAGCGCATCGGCCGACTCGTCCTGTGGGACCAGCAGCGGGTCGTCGAGGCCGGGCAGGAAGTCGCCGCGCGACCGCCCCGTTTCCAGTGCCGCTATCGGGGGTCCGGTCTCCGACTGCCGCGTTGTGTCCGCTTCCCTCGCACCTCCGGCTGGCGCATTCGTGGCCACCACCCTCAGCCGCACTTCGGAGGCGGCAAAGCGCTGCAGAATGGCCAGTCCGGGCTCGGGAGAACCGAGTTCTTTGGTTGCCGCCTCTCGCAGGGCGGCCTCGGGAATATCGAGGCTCGCCTCGTCCACCAGCAGGCGGAGAAAGCCCATGTCGTATTCGCCCTTGCTGGCGAATTCCAGGCGGTCACGGCACAGGGGGTAGGGGAGCAGCCGGCGATGCAGTTCCGCCACCGATATCGGTATTTCCGCGGGCATGCCCTCCTCCGCGAGCCTCTGCGCCAATAACCCTCGCATATCGTGACTCATCGTCTTTCCTCCCATCCGCCTGCGTCACCTACCGGTCGATGTGAAGGACGCCCGCGCGTGCCGAGGCCTTGAGAAACGCCTCCGGATCGTCGTCCGGGATGTCGATTCCCGTCATATCACGGACACGCCGCGCTGTTTCCCTCATGAACTCCTCGATGGACTGCGCGGGGTTTGCCGAACTCTCACACATGGCGCGGACGATTCCCGTCCAGTCCATCCTCTGCCCGGTCGGCGCCATTTCCGGGTCACCCCCAAACAGGTCCAACTGATCCCGAGTAGCGGTCGACAGAGGAGTGAGCCCCGCGGCCTCCATCTCCACCTCGAGCAGGATGCGCTCCTCGGGCGTCGGGTCCACGAAGAGCTCGTCCAGCCGTTTGAGGTATGGGTCCAGTTCCCGGGCACCGTCCGTGATCTCCCGATACGCCCGCACCAATTCCACGAGCCTCCACACGCTAACCGGATCCCATAGCTGACCAAGGGGAATACGGTCCAGGTGCTCCAGCGCCTTCTCGGGCTCGCCACCTTCGTAGAACAGGTTGGCCAGGAGCGAGCGCGCATCGTGGTTCTCCGCGTCGAGTTCAAGGCAACGCTCGAGCCACATTCGTGCCTGAACACCGTCACCCCGCCTGTGGAACGTGTAGGCCAGATCCGCCGCCGCATCGGAGTTCTTCTCGTCCGCGGCCACGGCC
>JABDQB010000030.1 GCA_013042495.1 Gemmatimonadota bacterium | reverse complement strand
CCGGGCCCGGTTCAGTCCATACAACGAGCGACTCTTATGAAAGATGGGAGTTTCGGGGGAGTTGATGTACTTCGGCGCCTGCTCGTCGCCCACACCCAGCACCCTGCCACCGAAGGCAATCGGGCGGTCGCGGAGGTCGCGAATGGAGAACATCACCCTGCCCCGAAACCGATCGTACGGCTCGTCCGCTCTTTCACTCGTAGCCAGCAGGCCGGCCTCCAGCAGGTCTTCGTCTTCGATGCCGCGCGCGTGGGCAGCCTCTCGCAACCGTCGCCAGCCCTCAGGAGCAAAGCCCAGGCCAAATTCCTCGGCACTTTCGGGGTCCACTCCCCGGCTGGACAGATATTCGCGCGCCGCGCTGCCGATCTCGGGGTCGAGAAGCATGGATCGAAACCACTCATCCGCGAAAGCGGTCGCTTCTCTGACATGGGCGAACGGGTCTTCCCGGCGCTCGGAATCCTCGGGAACCTCGACTCCCACCCGTGAAGCGACCTGCCGGACCGCAGAGGGAAAGTCGAGACCGAGATGCTTCATCAGGAAGGAGAAGACGTCCCCACCCTCGCCGCACACGAAGCATTTGAAGATCCCGCGGGTCGGGTCCACCGAAAAATTCGGCCCCTCTCCACCATGCAGGGGACAGGGGCCTCGGTACGTCTTGCCGGATCTCTTGAGTTGGACGAACTCTCCACAAACCTCCAGGATATCGGCGCGCTCCCGGATTTCCTGGACCAGCGCGTCGCTAACCATCAGCGTTCGCTGCTCCTTTCGCCGGAGCAGCCGTGGCACCTCTCAATGTTTCTATCGTCCTCCCCTCAGTCGCCTGCGTTTCCGAACTCAGCTACGGTAACTCCTGAGCCCCCTTCCTGGAAACCTCCAATCCGGTGCGCCCGGACGCGGGTGTCACCGGCGAGGACCCGGCCCACCTCCTGCCGCAACGCGCCGGTACCCTTACCGTGGATGATCCTGAGGAAGGGTACGTCGTTGACGAAGGCCGCATCGAGCCCCTGCGACAGCACAGCTTCGATCTCGTCGACACGCAGCCCGCGCATGTCGATCTCCGTGGCGGGAGCTATATCAGGCAGAGGCGGCGCTGGCTGCCGCATCGCGATTCTCGACGCCTGCCCGATAGGTTCGAGGTCCGCCACAGTCAGGGTGAAACGCAATCCCCCCGCCTCGAGGACAGCTTCCTCGCCACGAATCTCCAGGACCTCGCCTTCGACGGCCAGCGACCGTGACCGGGCTCGGTCGCCTACCACGAGCAAGCCGGGAGCCGGGGGCGCAGGAGCTGGCTGCTCGTCTCCCGGTTTCCGGACCTCGCGCAGCGATTTCTCGACAGCGGCCCGCGCCTCGCGGACCGCGGTATCGAGTGCCGCCGCTCCCGACGGATCGGCACTCGCACTCGCCGCAGTGTGACGCAATCGCTCAACCTCTTCTTCTACGGCTCCTCGAGCAGAAAGCAGATACTCCTCCACCTTCTTTCGCGCCTCCCTCTCGATTTCCTTCTCCCTCCGGCCCAGGCGCTCCGCGGTTTCGTCCAGGACCTGCTCGGTCTCACTCGTCCGTTTCGCAGCCAAGCGCGCCTCGACCGCCAGCCGATCGACCTCTGCTGCCCGTTCCTCCAGCTCCCCGAGCAGCGCCTCTACCCGCCGCTCTCCTCCAGTGAGACGCGACTGGGCCATGGACAGGATGTCTTCCGGCAACCCGAGACGCCGGGCGATCTCCAGGGCGTAGCTGCGCCCCGGGCGATCTCGCAGCAATCGAAACGTGGGTCTCATGGCTCCGGTGTCGAACTGAAGTGAGGCGTTCACGATCGACGTTTCCTGCGCGGCCAGGTCCTTCAGCTCCCCCAGGTGTGTGGTCACCACCGACAACCCACCCTGCGCGGCCAGGCGCAGCAGAATGGCCCCGGCCAACGCGCCGCCCTCAGCCGGATCCGTATTCCCGCCCAACTCGTCGATCAGCACCAGGGAGTTCCCGTCCGCCTCCTCGAGTATCTGGCGCAGTCCCTCCACCTGGGCGCTGAACGTCGAAAGGGAGGCCTGAATCGATTGCTCGTCGCCGATGATCGCGTGGAAGGTCCGGAAGAGCGGAAGACGCGTCCCTTCTCCTACCGGGGGTATGATCCCCGACTGCGACATGGCTGACAGGAGACCGATGGCCTTTAGCAGGACCGTCTTCCCGCCCGCATTCGGGCCACTGATCAGCAATACGCGCTCGTCGGATTCCAGATCCAGATGAAACGGAACGGCCGGCTCTCCGGCGATGTCGAGCAGTGGGTGCCGCGCGTCGACTGCCCGATAGACCACGCTGCCGGCAGTACGGTCGTCGGACGTTACGACCGGTCGACAGCCGCCGTGCTCCAGCGCGTATCGGGCGCGCGCAAAGAGGCTGTCCGCGTGTGCCAGCGCTCCAAGGCTGGCAACGAGAGTCTCCGATTGAGGTCGAACGGCTTCCGTCAAATCCCGCAGAACTCGCTGAATCTCGCGCACCTCCTCGCGCTCCAGCTCTGCGATCCGGTTCATCGCCTCGATCGCCTCGGGTGGCTCTACGAACAGGGTGCGGTGGGTCGCGGATTCGTCATGCACGATTCCCCCGACCTGCGACATGCCTTCGCGACGCACCGGCACGCAGTAGCGTCCGGCTCGCAAGGTCACGGATCCGTCGGGAACCTGCAGGCGCTCCGGCAGCTGGCTGACGTAGCGCTCGAGACGCCGCACCAGTGCCGACCGGCCCGAGCGCAGAGATTTGCGAATACGGCGGAGGTCGGAGGACGCCCCGTCCGACAACCCGCCGTTCGGGTCCAGGGACCTGTCGAGCCTGGCCTCGAGGTCGGGAAGCCGCACCATGAGCTCCGACAGGGCCGCCAGCCTCGGCAGTTCTGCCGAAAACTTTCGAAGGTCCGCCCGGACGACTCGTGAGGCCCTGAGAAGCTCGGAGACGCGTCCCAGTTGGTCGGCATCGAGAACGGCCCCGTCGACCCCCGCCTTTCGCAGCAGAGGCTCGGCGTCGGGGATCGGCGGTGGGGTCCATTGCTCGAGGCGAAGGAGCAAACCAACCATCTCGTCGGCGACAGCGAGAGCCGCCTCGACCGCCTCCGTCTCGCGCCACGGCCGGAGTGCCAGAACATCGGCGCGGCCGGGTCCCGAAGATGCGAAGCCTGCGATTCTGTCGAGAACGCGTGGATACTCGAGGACGGCCAGCGCGTGCTGCTCAGACCCGCCCGTCAAGCTGCGCCGGTTCAATGAAGCGACCCCGTCATCCGGGAGGCCATCGCATCCGCCTCCCACCAAGGACGTGAACGTGCAGGTGAAACACGCTCTGCCCCGCTCTCTCCCCCACGTTCGTCACGACCCGGTAGCCCGACTGCGCGACTCCCTCGATCCGGGCGACCTCGGCCGCCGCCAGCAGCATGTCCGCGGCCAGGGCCGCGTGTTCAGCGTCCAGAGAACCCACGCCTTCGACATGCTCCCGCGGAATAACGAGGACGTGTACCGGCGCCTGTGGCTGAATGTCGCGGAACGCGAGCCACGACTCGCCCTCGGCCACGATGTCGGCCGGAATCTCGCCGCGGACGATCGAGCAAAACAGACAGTCATCCATGCCCATGGGCTATCCTCCAGTTTCTCTCGTGGTCAGTCCGTCGCCGGTTCCGCCGGTCTTCAAACCGTGTTGAGCCACGACGGCAAGACCGGCAATCGCGGCGGTCTCGAACCGCAGCATGAGCTGGCCTAGAGAAGCGACCCGGAAACCCGCGTCATCCATACGCGATGCTTCGTGCGAGCTCCAGCCCCCCTCGGGCCCGACGAGCAAAACGATCCTCCTGGAGCCGGACCACTCTGTGAGGAGGCTCTGCAGCCCAACTCCCGCTCTATCGAGACGTATGGAAAGGGGACCATCGTCCCCGGATTCGGCGAGTCGCAACAGGTAGTCGCCCAGCGACCGAAGTGGTTCGATCTCGGGGAGCCAGGCTCCGCCACTCTGCTTCATAGCCGAGACGACCCGGCGTCCCGCTTTGGTCCAGAACGCGTCCGATCGACCGGCATCGGCCACCGAGACCGTGCGCTCCGACTCGAGCGGTTGCAGGCGCGACACGCCCATCTCTGTTGCCTTCTCGAGCAGCCACATGATGTGCGTCTTGTGGCCGACACCGAACGCGAGCTCGACCGGCAGGGGGCTTGCCGGAATCGAGCGAACGTCGAGGACACAGTCGGACGAGCGACTGCCGACAGACATCAGCCGCGCGTCCCACAAGGCGCCCCGGCCGTCGGTGAGTCGAACCGGAGATCCGGGGGCCAGCCGCAGGGCCCGGATATGGCGCGACTCATCCTCGCCCAGAGCCAGGACTTCCCCAGCGTCGCGACCCGAAACGCCGGGCGCGAAGAGAGTCGGCCTTCTCGACGTGGGTTCGGCATGCGTCATGCACGCAATCTGTTCTCGAGCCGAATTCGTCGCCAGCCCGCCTGACCGACCTGAGCCGCCGACATCGGCGGCGCATATGGCGCATGGCGGCCTTCCGCCGTATGGTCTCCCCGTGGTTCGCCCCCCGGGCTGTCATCGGCCGGGACGCACCACATTCGACGACGGCAAGGAGTATCGTTGACCGCACAGAACACGCCCAGCCGCTCAGCCGAATCACCGGCGACGGACAGAAGAGTCAGGTTCGTATCGGCCCAGGCCGAACGGCAGCCGGGTTCGCGGGTCCGCGTCAGCGTCGAAGTGCAATTCGAGGACCGCTCCCACCTCGCGCAAGCCGAGGGAATAGGCACTGAGACTATCGAGATCCGGTTGGCCGCGCTCGCGACCCTGGAAGCGATCCGCGAGGTCACGGACACGCCACCGTTCCGTTTCGTCGGGGTCAAACTGATGCACGCATTTGACGCTGACGTGATCCTCGTTGCGCTTCGCGACGCAGAAGCCGAGGGCACGCGTTACATCGGCGCCGTACCCGTTCGGACCACGCACGTTGCGGCAGCGGCGGCGGCCGTGATGGACGCCACGAACCGCATCCTGTTCCGCCGGGTTGATTCTGAAGGCGCCGGTCAGCCGGACTGATGATCGTTCGCCGTATCGACGGCAAATCCAAGACAGACGGCTATGGCTCGTTCCGTCGGACTCGTGAGTTCGCCGCCGGGTCGCGTCGCTCGCCACCACTCATTCTGCAGCTCCCACAACGCCAACTCGAGCCCATCTTCACGGGCCCTCGCGATGAGGTCCTCCACCACGGCGAGCTGACGGCGCCGATCTGCGTCGTCGCCCACCAGGCCGAACGTCTCGATCGCCGCCCTGATTCCTGCGATGACTTCCTCCTCGGCGCTCCGCCCATCGGAGCGGACCTCAGTGGCCTCGATCACAGCGCGTGTGTCAGGACGGAGGTCTTCCAGGTAACGAAGATCCGATCGATCTTCTTCGTTCGATCCCTCCGGCACTATCCGAATCCGGAAGTCGTCCGGTTCTCGCAGCAGGGCCCGGGCGATAAACGTATCGGAGTGCTTGATTCTGCGGTCCGTGACCTGCACGGTACCGGCCACAGCCGTGGCATCCGGCGCCGCCGCTGTCGCCCACGTGCCCACGGCTCCCCATGCCGAGGACTCCGCTTCCCGTGCGCCATACGCGCGCCGCGCCACCCAGTCCATTGCGATGTCGGGCGCGGAGACCTGCGCCGTTGAAATCTCGTCGAGAATCACCGCTTGCCCATCGGGCGCAGTCGGCCCGTTGCCCCGGGCATCGGACACGGCGGCCAGAAACGACTCGCGCATCCCCGTCGCTCCAAGCGACTCGGCCAGTTCCAGGGCCCGCGCCGCGTAGCGCAGGATCTGCCTGGTCTCGATTCCGGCCAGGTCGTTGAAGAACCAGCCGCAACTCGTGAACATGAGCATCGCGCAACGCTGCATCTCCAGGAGACGGAGGGCCGACTCCCTGCCGTGAGAGGTGTCTGACGCGCACCACTCCTCGACGTATCCGTCCCGCTCGTCGGCCGTTCCCAGGACCGCGTCGATGTAGGCTTCGCGCGCCTTCCAGGGCTCCCGGAGAAGGCCATCCGCACGCTCCTCGAAATACCGATCGAGGGCCGCGGCAAGGGCATCGAGAGCAGCTCGCAGCGGAGCTCTCCACGCCTGATCCCAGTCGGACTCCCCGCCCGTCGAACAGCCACAGTCCGACCGCCAGCGCTCCACACCGTGCGCGCAACTCCAGGCCGTGTGTTCCCGAACCTGTACCTCATGTTCGGGCGGATGCTCTGCCAGAAAGAGGCCATAGTTCGCGAGGCGAACCCCCGGTTCCCGTTCGATTCGGCCGAGCGCGACCGCCAGCGCCATGTCGCCGTGCGCGTGATGGTGCCCGTAGGTCTCGCCGTCCGTGGCGATGTGAACGAGCCCCCCAGCCTCTGACTCCCGTCGAGATCGCGCGAGGTCGATCAAGCGAGACGCCAGCGTTTCCCCGTCGTCGAGAAGACTTTCGAAAGCCACGGCCCGCGAGGTCGGGCCATCGTAGAAGAAGAGCGCTATCTCCTTGCCGGACGGCAGGCACTGTCGATAGGCGACCGTGGTGTCCAGTCCGTCCCGTTCCACGTCGCGCCACTCGCCCCCTGCGCACCGCACCCGGTCCGCCTGGTGGGGTGCCAGCACCGTGAACCGGATTCCGTATTCGGCGAGCGTTTCGAGCGTTTCCAGATCGACCGCCGTCTCGGGCAACCACATTCCTTCGGGATCGCGCCGGAAACGGCGTTTGAAATCGGCGACTCCCCAGGCGACCTGAGTCCTTCGGTCACGCGATGTGGCCAATGGCATGATCATGTGGTTGTAGGGCTGGGCGAGGGCCGAACCGTGGCCGCCGAACCGGCTCCTGCTCGCGGCGTCGGCCTCGATGACCGCGGCGTAGGCCTCGGGCGCCTCCGACTCCATCCACCCGAGCAGTGTCGGTCCGAAGTTGAAGCTGATGGATGCGTAGTTGTTGCGGATCGACTCGATTCTGCCCTGGGAGTCAAGCACGCGAGCTGCGGCATTCGGCGCATAGCACTCGGCCGTGATCCGCTCGTTCCAGTCGTGAGCCGGGTGGGCTGAGGGCTCTGGTTCCACCTCCTCCAGCCACGGGTTTTCCCTCGGCGGCTGGTAGCAATGGGCGTGGATGCAGACCCACACCTCACTCACCGGATTCCTCGGCCTGGAAGAAGACGACGGAAAGGGGCGGGAGCGTCAGCTCCAACGACCATCTTCGCCCGTGGAACGGTCGATCCTCGGCCACGACCTCGCCGAGATTCCCTACCCCTGACCCACCATACGCAGCAGCATCGCTATTCAAGCGCTCGCTCCAGCGCCCACCAACCGGTACTCCGACCCGATAGGTCGCTCTCGGTAACGGCGAAAAATTGCATACGATCAGGATCGAGCCGGATCCATCCCGACTGCGTCGGATGAAACCGAGAACGTTCTGAAGGTGATCGTCGGGCGCCACCCACTCGAATCCCGCGCTATCGCAATCGAGTTCGTGCATCGCCGGCTCTTCCCGATAGAGCCGGTTGAGGTCGGCAACCCACCGGAAGACTCCGGCATGCATGGGGTCGGCAAGGCCGGCCCACTCCAGCTCCCATTCGTGATTCCACTCCGTTCGCTGCGCCAGCTCAGCGCCCATGAACATCAACTTCTTTCCGGGCTGCGCATACATGCAGCCGTAAAGAACCCGGAGATTGGCGAATTTCTGCCATTCGTCGCCGGCCATCTGCCCCCACATCGACTTCTTTCCATGCACGACTTCGTCATGCGAGAACGGGAGCACGAAGTTCTCGGAGAATGCGTACAGGTGGCGGAACGTGAGGTGGTGGTGGTGCCACTGGCGGTGGATAGGATCCAGCGCCATGTAGCGCAGCGTGTCGTTCATCCACCCCATGTCCCACTTCAGGCCGAAACCCAGCCCTCCGACGTCCACCGGGTGTGACACGCCGGGCCAGGCCGTGGACTCCTCAGCGTACGTCTGCGTACCCGGGTGGCGGCGGTACACTTCCCGGTTCAGCTGCTTGAGGAACTCGATCGCTTCGAGGTTCTCCCGCCCGCCAAAGACGTTCGGAATCCACTCGCCTTCCTTTCGCGAGTAGTCCCGGTACAGCATGGAGGCCACCGCATCCACGCGAAGGCCATCGGCGTGGAATTCCTCCAGCCAGTAGAGGGCGCTGCTCACCAGGAAGCTGCGAACTTCGTGTCGGCCGTAGTTGAAGATCCAACTGCTCCAATCGGGGTGGAACCCGAGCTTCGGATCCTCGTGCTCGTACAGGTGGGTGCCATCGAACACGGCGAGGCCATGATCGTCGCCAGGGAAGTGACTCGGCACCCAGTCGAAGATCACTCCGATGCCCCGGCCATGCAGGTAATCCACCAGGTACTTCAGGTCCGCAGGGGAACCGTAGCGAGCGGTTGGAGCGAAGTAGCCGGTGGTCTGATAGCCCCAGGATCCGTAGAACGGATGTTCCGTAACCGGCATCATCTCCACGTGGGTGAAGCCCGCGCGTTCGACGTGATCGGCAAGCCGGGCAGCCGTCTGACGATACGTGTGAAACTCGCCCCCCGGGGGCCGCATCCAGGAGCCGAGGTGGACTTCGTAGATCGATATCGGACGGTCAAGCGCGTTGTGGACGCTCAGGTCCTTCATCCACTCGCCGTCGCCCCACGCGTAGTCGTCCTCCCACACGATGGAGGCGGTCGCGGGGGGAAGCTCGGCGGCCCTGGCCAACGGATCGGCCTTGTCCCGCCACTTTCCGTCCCCGCCCTTGATCCGGAACTTGTATCGGTGACCCACGGTGAGGCCGGGGATGAACCCTTCCCATACGCCGGAATCGCCGCGCGCGATGAGCGGATCGGCTCCGCCTGCCCACCCGTCGAAGTCGCCGACGACCTGAACCGCGGTAGCCGCCGGGGCCCACACCGAGAAGAGAACTCCCGGCTGGGCTCCCGGATCGATCGCGTGGCTGCCCAGCTTCTCCCACAGCCGGTAGTGTCGCCCCTCGTTGAACCAATGGAGGTCCTCGGAGGAAAGCAGAGTGACGTCGTGCCGCATAGGGCCTGTGCGCTTTGATCCGGTCACGCTTCCCCCGCAAGACGCCTGGCTACCTGCCCCACCGCCCCCGAACGAGCCGGCCGGAAGATGCCCACCTGCAATGTCCAACTCCCGAACGGTTGCCGCAAAGGGGTCACGCCGCCGTGGCAAACCTACCGAGGCGTCGGGCTCCCCGGGAGTACCGTCGGCTACGCCGTCTGGGAGGTGCGCACCGCACTCGCCCGTGGTATCGTGGAAATGTCGAGCGGCCGGCCACCCGGGCACCCCGCATCCAGACCGACACGAGAAACGAAGACAGGCATGAAGACCCCCGTACCCGAGGATCGGGCCGAGGAGTTTCGTGACGCGGTTTCCCTCGAGGAAATGTCCGTCGAGGAGCTCTCGATTCAAACGATCCGGACTCTCGCCATTGACGCCATCCAGCAAGCCAATTCGGGACATCCGGGCGCGCCGATGGCCCTGGCCCCGGTCGCCTACGTGCTCAGCCGGGAAATGAGCTACAATCCGCGCAACCCCAACTGGTTCGACAGGGATCGTTTCGTTCTGTCGGCTGGACACGCCTCGATGCTTCTGTACGGAATGCTGCACTTGAGCGGCTACGACCTTCCGCTTGACGAAATCCGCGACTTCAGGCAGTGGGATAGCCGGACGCCGGGACACCCCGAGCACGGGCTTACGGCGGGAGTCGAGACGACCACCGGCCCGCTCGGACAGGGGATCATGACAGCGGTCGGAATGGCGATCGCGGAGGCCCACCTCGGTGCCGTATACAATCGGCCGTCACACGCCGTCGTCGATCATTTCACCTACGTGGTCTGCAGCGACGGCGACCTCATGGAGGGCGCCTCGCACGAGGCCGGCTCGCTCGCGGGGCACCTGCGCCTCGGGAAGTTGATCGCAATCTATGATGACAATGGGATCACGATCGACGGGACCACGGACCTCGCGTACTCGGACGACGCCGCGGCTCGCTTCCAGGCATACGGATGGCACGTGCAGGATCTCGGCGACGCGGCCAACGACCTGGACGCGCTGCGCGGCGCGCTGGATTCCGCCCGGGCGGAGACGGACCGACCGTCACTGATCATCGTTCGTTCCCACATCGGGTTCGGATCACCGAACAAGCAGGACACCTCGGCCGCGCACGGCTCCCCCCTCGGCGAGGAGGAGGTCGCGCTCACCAAGAAGGCCTATGGCTGGCCGGCCGATGCTCGTTTCCTGGTTCCAGCTCGGGCCCTTGAACACATGCGTGAGGCGGTGGCGCGCGGGGCCACCGCCGAGGAAGAGTGGGATGCCCGTTTCGAAGCTTATCGCTCCGCGCACCCCGATCTGGCAGAGCGATTCGAGAACGCCCTGGAAGGCAGATTGCCGCCGGATTGGAGCTCCGCTCTTCCCTCCTTCGACGAGGCGGACGGTCCCATGGCCACGAGGAAGGCCTCCGGTGCCGCCCTGAACGCGATCGCTGATCGCCTGCCGTGGCTGATTGGAGGCAGCGCCGACCTTGCGCCGTCCAATAACTCACTGATTGCGGGTTCCGACGACTTCGGGCCGGACAACTATGCGGGCCGAAACATTCGGTGGGGTATCCGCGAACACGTCATGGCCGCCGCGTCCACCGGCATGGCCTTGCACGGGGGCTTGAGACCGTTCGCGGCCACCTTCTTCGTGTTCACGGACTACGCCCGTCCGGCCATTCGACTCGCCGCGCTGATGAGACAGCCCGTCATCTACGTTATGACGCACGATTCGATCGGCCTCGGCGAGGACGGTCCCACGCACCAGCCGGTCGAGCACCTGGCCGCGCTGAGAGCGATGCCCGGACTGAGGGTCATTCGGCCGGCGGACGCAAACGAGACGGTCGAAGCCTGGCGGGAAGCCATCGTCAGGCGGGATGGTCCCACGATGCTGGTCCTGACACGCCAGAGTGTCCCGGTGTTGCGGGTGGACGGCCCGGGGCGCGCGATCGGACTGCAGCTGGGCGCGTACATTCTCGAGGACGCGGACGATGCGGACCCGGACCTCATCCTCGTCGCATCGGGCTCCGAGGTCGCGCTGGCCCTCCAGGCCCGGCAAGTCCTGGTCGAGTCCGGCGTCGCCACGCGTGTCGTCAGCATGCCGAGCTGGGAGATCTTCCGGGAGCAGGGGTTGGAGTATCAGCACGAGGTATTTCCCCCCGAGGTCGAGAACCGACTGGCCATCGAGGCCGGAGTGTCCCTCGGCTGGCGGGAGTGGGTCGGCACCTCGGGAGCCGTGATAAGCATCGAGACCTTCGGGGCAAGCGCGCCGGCTGGCGAGTTGTTCCGGCAGTTTGGGTACAGCGTCGACAACGTCGTGTCGGAGGCCCGGCGCCTGCTGGAGGGCGAATGAGCCGCGTAGCCGTAGGAGCCGATCATGCCGGATACCACTACAAACAGCTGTTGGCGGAGCATCTTCGGCGGGGGGGTCACGAGGTCGTCGACCTGGGAACGGATGGTCCCCAGTCCGTAGACTATCCGGACTACGCCCGGGCCGTGGCCGAAGCCGTGGTCCGTGGAGAAGCCGAGCGTGGACTGCTCGTCTGCGGGAGCGCGGTCGGCGTCTGCATGGTAGCGAACAAGGTCCGTGGCGTCAGAGCTGGCGTGTGCCACGAAACGTACTCCGCCCGCCAGGCGGTCGAGCACGACGACATGAACGTGCTGTGCCTTGGCGAGCGAGTGATCGGGATCGAGGTGGCACGAGAGGTCACCGACGCGTTCATGGCGGCCCGGTTTTCGGATGAGGGACGGCACCGGCGACGCCTGGACAAGCTGCTCGCCGTGGAAGACGACTACATGTCCAACCGCGCGGAGAACTGACCGTGGAGATCTTCTTCGACTTGCTGCAGCACGGACAGAGCTACTGGCTTGACAGTCTGAGTCGGGAGATGATCCGTGGGGGCGATCTCGAGATGCGGGTTCGGACCGAGGGTCTCCGGGGCGTCACGTCGAACCCGGCCATCTTTCACAAGGCCATTTCCTCCGGCTCCGAATACGATGATCAGATCCAGAGCCTCGCCACGGTGGGGGCGTCCGTCGACGACATATACGAAGCGCTCGTCGTCACCGACATCCAGGAAGCGTGCGACGTTCTCCGGCCCGTGTACGATGAGTCCGCCGGACTGGACGGCTACGTGAGCCTGGAGGTATCGCCGCACCTGGTGCATGACACCGCGGGCTCCCTGGGCGAGGCGCGGCACCTCTGGAGCGCGGTCGACCGCCCCAACCTGATGGTCAAGATCCCGGGCACGGCGGAAGGCGTGCCGGCGATCGAGGAGCTTCTGTACGAGGGCATCAACGTCAATGTCACCCTCTTGTTTTCCGTGCAGGCTTATGAAGACGTGGCCGGCGCGTACATGCGCGCTCTGCAGCGCAGGGCAGCCGAAGGGAAGCCCGTGGAATCGGTGGCTTCCGTCGCCAGCTTCTTCTTGAGCCGCATCGATGTCCTGGTCGATTCGCTTCTTTCTCACCGGGTCCGGGTTCCCGGCACGGAGCCGGCTGCACAGGACCTGTACGGTCGAGCGGCCGTGGCCAGCGCGAAGCTCGCCTACCGGAGTTACCAGGAACTGATTCGGGGACCGGATTGGCAGGCCCTCGACGCGGCGGGAGCGAGGCCGCAGCGACTGCTCTGGGCCAGCACCAGCACGAAGAATCCCCTGTACGATCCCGTCCGGTACGTGGAGCCGCTGATCGGCCGTGCTACGGTGAACACGATGCCGGAGATCACGATCGACGCGTTCGCCGCCGTAGGACGGATCGAGACGGATTCCGTGGAGCAGGACGTCGAGGAATCAGCCGGCGTGTTCGCGGACCTCGAGGACCTCGGCATCGACATGCGGGCGGTCAATGAACAGCTGCTCGCCGAAGGCGCTCAGAAGTTCGTGGATCCGTTCGATGCGCTTCTCGCGGGCCTGGCGCTCCGACGAAACGAGATGCGCGAGGGTCAGAGAGTCGGCGTTCGGGAGCCGCCTGAGGGGGCGCCCGGTCTCGCGGGAACCCTGGCTGCACTGCACGAGCAGCGCTTTGCAGTTCGCCTCGCGGGCCGCGACCCTTCGTTGTGGCCGGGAGATGATCGCACGCGGGAGAGCATTGCGAACCGTCTCGGATGGACTCGCGGGTCCGCCGACGCTGAAGGACTTCTCCCCGACCTTGCCTCGTTTGCCGGGGAAGTGCGTGGCGAAGGCGTCCGTGACATCGTCCTTCTCGGGATGGGGGGAAGCAGCCTTTGCGCGCTGGTAGCCGCGAGTTCATTCGCGGGCGCCGATGGTTTTCCTCGCCTCACGGTCCTCGATACGGTCGACCCCGCAGCCGTTGCGGCGGTTGACGAGGCGATCGACCCACAGCGGACGCTGTTCGTGGTCGCCAGCAAGTCGGGCGGGACGATCGAGACGCTCAGCCTGTATCAGTACTTCCGCGAACGGCTGCGACGCGAGGAGGTGCCAGACGTCGGGAAGCACTTCGTCGCCGTGACGGATCCCGGCTCGTCGCTCCTTGCGGAGGCTGGAGAGGTCGGATTCCTTCGGTCCTTCGAGGCGCCGACCGACGTGGGCGGACGCTACTCCGCTCTGACCGCATTCGGTCTCCTCCCCATGGCCCTCATGGGGGCGGACCTGAACGGGATCGTCGAGTGGGCCCGGCAGCTGGAGCACGAGTGCTCGCCCAGCTTGCCGGAATCCGCCAACCCGGCCATCCGGCTCGGCGCGGCTCTGGCCCTCTACGCGAAGGGGGGTCGGAACAAGCTCACCCTTACGGCGTCCCGCCGCGTGCAGTCTTTCCCGCTCTGGATCGAGCAGCTGGTGGCGGAGAGCACCGGGAAAGACGGCCACGGCATCATCCCGATCACCGGTGAGTCTCTACCGGGCGTGGACGCCTGTTCTCCGGGCCGGGTGTTCGTCCACTATTCCGTGGAGGGCGACGGCGATGACAGCGATCGACTCGCGCTCGACGCGCTGAGCGCAGCGGGACACCCCGTGTTCCTGATCGACCTGCCGGAGCCCGAGGCCCTGGGCGGCGAATTTCTGCGGTGGGAAGTCGCGACGGCCACCGCCGGCGCTCTGCTCGGCGTGAACCCGTTCGATGAGCCCGACGTCTCGGCCGCGAAACAGGCTACGGCCGCCATCCTGGAGCGCTGGGCGGCCGAAGGAGGTGTCCCTGCTCCGCTCGAAGACGGCGGCGAGGCAGGCCTCGAGATCTTTGCGGCCGGGAACGGAACACCGGGCGAAGGCACACCGGTAGCGGGGGCCCTATCCGAATGGCTCGCGCTTGCCCCCGACGGGGGGTACGTGGCGCTTGTGGGTTATTTCGCTGCGACGCCGGAGCGGGACGCCGCCGTGGAACGGTTGCGCGACCTGGTGCGCGCGCGCACGGGACGCGCGACCACGTTCGGCTACGGTCCCCGGTATCTCCACTCGACGGGACAGTTGCACAAGGGCGGACCGGCAGGCGGGATCTACCTCGTGATCACGGCCGACCCGGTCGAGGACCTCGAGCTTGCTGACGGGCAGGTCAGCCTCGGTACCCTGCTGCGCGCTCAGGCTCTGGGCGATGTACAGACCTTGCGAGAACGAGGCAGGAGCACCCTGCACGCCCACCTCGGTTGGAACGTGGAGTCCGGCCTGACGAGCCTGGCGCAGGGCCTCGAACGGGCACGCTAGCCGGAGGACGAATCCTGAGTCCCGGCCCCCCTCACGGGCACGGCCCAGGAGGCCAGGAACGTGAGGAGCGCCACGGCGATCAAGATGACGGCGAGCCGGGTCCAGTCGTCGCCCGTTGCCCGTCGCTCGCCGACGAGGCGGATGACCGTTCGGACCCACTCCAGACCGCCGACCAGCAGCGCCACGCGCAGCGTCCAGCCCGCCCAGGGTTGTCTCACGAGCAAGAGCAGAGGTGCCAGCACGAGCAGCCCGGCCAGCAGATTGGCGCCTGCTCGGCTGAAGTGGGCTGCCAGAACCGCAAGAGCGAGAACGATCAGAATTGTGCGTAGTACTCTCATGCTCCCAAACCTCATGTGGTGTCAGTCCGGGGGGCCGCTGCGAAGCAGCTGGCTTCCACGTAGACGATTCCGTCTTCGACGATCTCTCCGTCCAGCAGGCTGGCCGGCCGCCCGGCCGATACGTCACAGCGCACGTCTTCTTTCGAGTAGGCAAACGCCGACGTGCCCGCACCATCCGCGGTGGCGCCGAGGTCTTCGGTCCAGCCCGACTCGCCGAAGGCCGCCCGGATGGCGTCCGAGGGCTGGGACGCTGCCGGCACGCGATCCGTAGTCACGCGCAGCTGCACTGTGCACCGCGGGTCTGGAGCTCCCGGACCGCCCGGATCAGCCGTCGTCCGGGGTACGGCCTGCGTCGCCTCGCGGGTGGCCGCGGCGATCAATCCGCAGCCCCGCCGAACCCGGCCCAGTCGAGCGGCGCTCGGCCGATCGAGCGGGAAGAACTCGGAGCGTGTGCGAGACGAAGCCATTTCGGCTGACAGCCGCTGGACGACATCCGGGTGCGCTGCCGCCACGTTCGTCGTCTCTGCCGGATCCGCATCGATATCGTACAGCTCCATGGCCGCGTCGGAAGCTCCCCGCACCGCCTTCCAGTGCCCGGCCAGCAGGGCCTGGCCCCCATGGTACTCCCAGTACAGCGACTCATGCCGAGGCTGCGCGGTAGAGTCGCCGGTGAGCACCGGCACCATCGACAGTCCATCGGTCTCCGGCGGACTGGACGTTCCGGCGATCTCCGCCAGCGTGGGCATGAAGTCCCAGAAGGCTGATATGTGATCCGTGGAACCGCCCCCGGCCACGGCACCCGGCCAGCGCACGATCAGGGGAACACGTATGCCACCCTCGTACAGCATGGTCTTGAGGCCCCGCAGCCCAGCGGTGCTCTCAAAGAACTCCGAATCGGTGCCGCCGTTGAATGTGGGACCGTTGTCGCTCGTGAAGATCACGACCGTGTTGCCGGCCACACCCTCCTCTTCGAGCGCCCGAAGGACATCGCCGATGCCCCTGTCCATGCGAGTAATCATGGCCGCGTAGGTGGCTCTCGGCGTTCGATTTGGCAGATACCCGCGATCCCCCGGATATGGGTCTTCCGGGAATCGTCCCTCGTATTCCTGCACGGACTCATCCGGCACCTGGAGCGCCACGTGAGGTACCGGGAACGGCAAGTAGAGGAAGAACGGCTCGGCCGCGTGTTCACGCACGAAGGCCACCGCTTCCTCCATCATCGCGTCCATGGCGTAGGTCGCGCCTCGATACGTCGAATACGAGGCCGGATCGTCCGGATCCACGTTTGCCGGAAGACGTTGGTGGGCCCGGAAGGCTGGATTTCCGGACAGTTCCTCGCGCTTGCCGTTTCGCCACAGGTGCGTCGGATAGTAGTTGTGAGCCTCCCGCTGGCACATGTACCCGTACCAATGGTCGAATCCCTGCAGGTTGGGCTCCCCGCTGTCACCGGGGCCGCCAAGGCCCCACTTCCCGATCGCGGCCGTCACGTAGCCAGCGTCCTGCAGCATGCGGCCGATCGTGTATGTCTCCGCGGGGAGCGGATGATTGCCCTCGATCAGCGTGTCACCCCAGACGTCGCCCCGCTCTACCATCTCGTCGTTGTCCCGCACGACCGCGTGCCCGGTGTGCAAGCCCGTGAGAAGCGTGGCGCGAGACGGAGCACACACGGGGCTGCCGGAATAGTGACGGGTGAAGCGCATCCCCTCGGAAGCCAGTCGATCCAGCTCCGGAGTCCGGATCCGCTGCTGGCCGTAGCTACCCAGCTCGCCGTATCCCAGGTCATCCGCCACGATCAATACGATGTTTGGTCTGGGCGACTGCGTCTCGCGGCCGCAGGAGGCGAGGGCAACCACAAGAACACCAGCAAGCGCTAGTCCCCTTTTTTTCAATGTTTTATACCGGTTCACCTCTAGTCATTTCCTATATGTGGGAAAGATCGGACACGAGTCTATCCAGCAGGGCTGGCGGAAAGACACCATCAGTCTCGAAAGCCTCGCGATGCGCGGCAACCGCGACGGCAACTTCACGGAAGCTCCACGGTACCGGAGCCGCTCTCCCTTCTCCGTCTTTCACGTTCGAGGCCTGGGTGGCCTCGAGAAGCTCGTCGAGCCCTTCCGTCTGGGCTCCCTTGATCATGGCGAGTGCCGCCCCGGCCAGCAGGAGGTGAGGAAAAACGGATCCGTCGGGAAGCCGGAACTCGATCGTCGCAGGACTGACGGCCTTCCCGGCCGTGTCCATGGCCTGAGCCGGCAACCGGATCAGGGCCGAGCGGTCGAACTCGCCCCAGGTGATCCGGTTGGGCGCTTCCTTGGCCTGGGTAAGCCGTGTCAGAGATCCCGGCGCGCGATTCCCGAACGCCATCAGCGCAGCTCCCGTCTGCACCAGCCCCCCGATCAGCCAGCGGGCGGGATCGGACAGGGTTTCACCGGGTTCGCGAATCGGCATCAGTGCTCCATCGCGCGACGGGGCCAGGTGGAAATGCAGTCCGTTTCCGGCGTGCCCTTCGGCCATGATAGGATCCGTACTGCAGCGCATGCCGTTCTGGTGAGCCAGGTTACGCAGGACCCACTGTGTCAGTAAGATCGCCTCCGCAGCCCGGGGCAGCGTGTCGAGTCCGAGCTCGATCTCGTGCTGTTCCCAGATCACGCCGTCCGGCTCCCGCGCCTCGATGTATCCGACTTCGCTGTGTCCGTACTTCACGTTGAGTCCGAGGTCCACCAGGAGCTCCAGGGCGCGCCGGCGCAGCGGCTCACCGAACACGAATGGAGACACGGAGTGATACCCGCGATCGTCCGCGCCGTAGATGTCGCTCTCGTCGCGTCGCTTGCCCAGGAAGTACTCAACCTCCCCCAGGGCCAACAGCTCGACGCCCGTCTGCGCTCGCAGTCGATCCATCGCCCGGCGAACGATCGTGTCCGGAGACTGGGGCAGCGGCTCGCCGGCGGGCCCTGAGTGACCGCACATCAGTACGAGGGTGGGAACCGCCGAGAACGGATCGAGGAAGCCCGATTCGATCCGGGGCCGTAACACGATGTCCGAGGCACCGGTAGGAATCCCCGAGCCGGGAAACAAGCTCGATCCGTCCGCTCGCTCACCAGCCTCGCAGATTCTGCGCAAACTGCTCTCGTCGTGCGGCATGAAGTCCAGACGTTTGAGCCACCCGTCTCCCCCCACGTGCATCAGGCTTAGTCCCCTGGCCTCGCCGCGGCGGAACAGGTGAGCCAGGTCCTCGACCGTCCACTCTTCGCGGGGTCGCCCGAGGGAACGCTCCAGCCCTCCCTCTCCAAACTTCTCCTGCCCGGCCCGATCGTCTTCCACGCTTCCTCCGTCGGTGGGCGCGGTTCGCGCCGACAACAAGGCCGCGGAGACCCGAGAGCCCCCGCGGCCGGATCCGCTCCCTCGTCTGAATCTACTCCAGTACGACGATGTTGCGCTCTTCGCACACCTGCTTCAGCTGGTCCGGCCACACCGTGACGCTCACCTCACCAAGGTGCGCCTTGCGGAGCAGGAGCATGTACGTGCGCGATTGACCGATCCCCCCGCCGATGCTGAGGGGAATCTCGTCATTCAGGATGGCCTGGTGATAGGGCTGGTCGAGGTAGTCCATCTGGCCACTCATCTCTAGCTGCGTGACCAGGGTTTCCTTCGTGACCCGCACTCCCATCGACGTCAGCTCGTGCCGGCGCTTAGTAACCGGATTCCACACCAGGATATCGCCGTTCAAGCCATGCGTGTCCTTGCCCGTTTCGGCCGACGTGTCGGTGACCCAGTCGTCGTAGTCGGCGGCCCGCATCTCGTGCGGGTACCCGTCGGCCAGCGTCCACCCGATCCCGTAGATGAAGACGGCAGGGTGTTCCTGGATGACCTTCGTTTCGCGCTGCTTGCGCGGAAGATCGGGATACATCTCGAGGATCTCTTCCGCATGCAGGAACACGAGTTCGTCCGGGAGGCGCGGGTACCGGGGATCGTCCAATGCGGGGTACCTCTCGAAGGCGTAGTCCTGCGCGCCCTTGATGACCTTCCAGATCCGCTGCACGGTGTCCTTGAGGAAAGCCAGGTTGCGCTGGTCGGGGGTGATGACCTTCTCCCAGTCCCACTGGTCGACATACGAGCTGTGGTCGTGGTCCAGGAAATAGTCCTTGCGGACGGCCTTCATGTCCGTGTTGATCCCCTGACCGGGGGCGCAGTCGAACTGCCGTAGCGCCATCCGCTTCCACTTGGTCGCCGCCTGCACGACGCTCGCTCTGATGGGCTTTGGCAGCCCGAGGCCGCAATCGAACTCCACAGGTGTCCGGGAACCGTCGCGGTCCAGCATGTCATTCACGCCGCTGTCGACCCGGACGATCAGCGGAACCTGGATCATCATCAGGTTGAGCTCGCGCGCCAGACCGTCCTCGATATAGCGCTTCACGTCGAAGAGGGCCTTCATCGTCTCCCTGGGGCTCAGTAGCGGCTTGTAATCGGTCGGGAGGATCTTCGCGACTTCCTCATAGGTGCTCACGCCGGGTCCGGCGAGATCGGCTTTCTTGTCGGCATTCGTGGTCATCGTCATCGCTCCGTGGCTTGGAAGCCGGGTCGTGCCCCGGGGGGGCAGTGGTCCGATCGTCACATCGGGTGCCATTACAGCACGAACCGAGCCACAGTCAGGCGAGAATGTGGTGCCTTCTAAATCATATATTAACAACGTTTTACGGGTCGCATAGCCAGTCTCAGCATACGGGCCAGACGCGGGACCGTGGGACGTTTTGTCATGAGCACGAGCGGAAGGCCGCCGGGACTGGCTGCGGCGCCACGCGGGCTGATGTAGGTTGCCGGCGCGGGACCCTGTACGGGCTGCCGTGACACTCTAACGCCAGGGCCAACCGATGAGCGACAGCTCCGAGCGCACGCCGACCATCGCTACGATCGACGAGATCCGCGACTCCTTCCCCGCCCTGCGCCGAAACCAGGGGAGTCGCACGGTCGGATACTTCGATGCTCCGGGTGGGACGCAGGTTCCGGCCGCAGTCGCCGAGGCCGTGGCCCAACAGATGCTCCACCACAACGCGAACGCACATTGGGCGTTCGAGACATCGCGAGAGTTGGACGAAGTGATCGCGGCCAGCCGGTCGGCGCTGGCGGACTTCCTGGGCGGCGACGAGGACGAGGTCGTCCTCGGCCCCAACATGACGACCCTCACGTTTCACGTTGCCCGGGCCCTCGGTCGGACGTGGGAAGCGGGCGACGAAGTGGTGGTGACCGAGTTGGACCACCAGGCCAACGTGTCTCCCTGGCGGGACCTGGAGGTTGAGCGGGGGGTCGTGGTCCGCACCGTGCCCCTGGTGGCGGAGACCGGCGACCTGGATTGGGCTGATTTCGAGAAGGCCCTCTCCTCGCGTACGCGGCTGGTGGCGGCGACCGCGGCTTCGAACGCGCTCGGAACGATCGTCGACCTCGAACGCGTGCGCAGGCTGGCCAGCTCGGCGGGCGCCCTCTTGTTCGTGGACGCGGTCCACTTCGCGCCGCACGAGCGGATCGACGTGAGCTCGATCGGCTGCGACTTCCTGGCGTGCTCACCGTACAAGTTCTATGGACCGCACGTGGGCGTGCTCTGGGGCCGGGAGGCTCTTCTTCGGGAGGTGCTGCCTCCCAAGCTGGCTCCGGCTCCGGATGCCCCCCCCGAACGTTGGGAGACGGGGACGCTGAACCACGAGGGAATCGCCGGGGCGGGAGCGGCCGTGGACTATCTCGCCTCCCTCGGCACCGAAAGTTGTCGGAAGGAGCGCCTCGATGCCGTCTTCGCCCAGTTGTCGAGGCGTGGGGAGGCCCTGATCACTCGGATGTGGGCGGGCCTCGCTGCCATCCCCGGAGTGACCCTGTACGGTCCCCCGCCAGGCCACCCGCGCACCCCGACTCTCGCCCTCACGATCGACGGGTTGGCTCCGGCTCTAGCGGCCGCCCAACTCTCAGCCGACTGGGGGCTGTTCCTGTCGCACGGGAATTTCTACGCTTCCCTGGTCACGGAACGGCTCGGTCTCGAACCGCAGGGTCTGCTGCGGGCCGGCTGCGCCTGCTACACGACGGACGAGGAAGTGGGACGACTGGTTGCGGCGGTCGGGCAGCTGGCTGCGCCGGGTTGACGCAGCCGGATCAGCACGCAGGAATCAACCCCCACCTCCGAGCAACTCCTGCGCTTCGTCGTCCGTGGGCCCGAGCTCGGCCAGATCTACGCCGGCCTCCAGCGATTCCCGGTCCTCCGCGGTTCTGGCCAGGGCCAGCGAACCAGCGGCGCATGCCGCACTCGACAGAGCGAAAACGGGGCCCAACACCAGAATGGCACTGCCAAGGTCCGCGGCCAAGACAAAGATCCCGGAGAAGAGAAGCCCGCCAACGGCACCCCAACCCGCGAAACGCGGAAGCGACATCTGCTCGAACCTGCGACGGCCCTCGGCAATCCCGAGGACCCCGGAAAACGTGACACCGGCAAGAAAGCCTAGAAAGCCAAACCCGAGGGGGAACGGAACATCAGCGGCGTCGGGACCGACGATCAACAAGAGGACCATGCCCGCGGCGAACCAGGCGATTGCCCAGGTCAGGCCCATCCCGAGTGCACCACGGATCCGTCTCAGCCACTTCTTCACTGCCTACCTCCCGCGTGCCGTGGGACCTGCCTCACTGGATGCTCTACAATACAAAGTACTCTGTATTCCAGCAACCCGCATCGGAAGCCTCTTACCGGGCATCGTTGCCAGCCCACCCCGGCTCAATCCTCGGCCGTAGGCTTGCTATCGAGTAAACGATCAAGCTCATCCGGATCGACGGGTTCGTCATTCTTGTAGACCCGGATCATGTGTTTGGGGTGGAGGGCACCGTTCAGGCATCGGTGGTGCGCCCACCCGCCGCGCGTCAAGGGCTCTCCATCGCCATGATCGAGCGTAATCGAGAACTGCGAGAACTGATCCTCACCCATGGGCTCATCGCAGAACGAACAGGGCGAGCGGTTATTGACGGTCTTCTTCACGCGCCGACCGAGCTTCGGAGTGTCCGCCACGGGGAGGTTGAGTCGCTCCAACAGATCGTGCATCGCGAGATTGAACGGGCTGGGATCACCCTCGGCCCACAGCTCCATCAACTCGCTGCGGAGCATGACGGCGGCGAGGTGCTCCCGAGCATGGTGAAACAGTGATCTGGAGGGCTTGCCGAATGTGGGAAGTCGCTCGGCCAGCCCCTCGGGGATGTCCTGGGACGGATGCCCGCGCATGGCTGCAACACACTCGGCCACCACCACGATCCGACACGCCGTATCGGCATCGATCGGCTCGTCGGGCGTGCTCGTCGTCAGGGCATCGGCGAGATCATGCGCGGTTTCAATCTCCGGAACGAAATCGAGCGCCGCATCGTTCTCGAACGCTCCCGCTCCCCATGTACCCATCGCTTCACCCCCGCCAGTTACTCTTCCCAGCTCTCCATGAACCGGGTGTCCCCCGCTGCCTCGGCCACCAGCGCCTCGAAGATCGCCCGTAACTGCTCGTAGGGGAACGTGCCGATCACCATGCGATTGTTGATGATCATCGTGGGGGTCGAACGAATGCCATGCGCATACTGCTCCGAGGTCTTCTCGTACTCTGCCCCGGTGGCTATCTGACCCGCGACCCTCGCGACCGTGGCCGAGTCTGTCGGTCCAGCTTCGACTCCGTGCCTGCGCGCCAGGTCCGCCCGCCAC
>JABDQB010000012.1 GCA_013042495.1 Gemmatimonadota bacterium | reverse complement strand
TGCCGCCTCCGCGACTCGAATCTCGTGCGCGGCGATCCCGAATCGCTCCGCGAGGCGTCGGCCAGCTTCCCGGTCCGTAAGTTCGCCGTCGGTGACGACGACGATCGAATCCGCTCCAGAAGCCCGGGCTTGCTCGATCGCACCAACCACGCGCGAGTCTTCTCCGGTGGCTTCGAGGAGTTCGAGCTCCGTCGGTGTGATTCGGTTCGCCGCTTGAGCGAAGGACCAGACTGATGCGGAGGGGCTCTTCTGCAGGAGTTCGGCGACCACCTCGCGGGCCGCCTTGATGCGCGAGGCCCCCGACGCCGTTCCGACCGGATACCGCATGCTTGCCGAGTGATCGACGAGAATCGCCAGGCGCGGATCAGCATCGGGGCGAACGCCCAGGGAGGGGAGCCAGGGGGCCGACAGGAACAGGAAGAGGGCAGCCCCCCGGAGCACGGCAGCGAGGCCGCGCCCCCGGACTTCTTCCTCGCGCCAACCGTACCACCAGAGCGCTACCGCGGCCGCCAGAGCGGCAGTCACTGCGAGAGCCAGCCACGACATCACGGGCCAGTCCGGATCAGTCGGCGACCACCGGTCCGACGAAATCGGACGCCGCGGCCGGCAGAGCTACGCCCGACAACGCGTCCAGGGCCATATCCCGATTCACGAGGAATTCCGACATGTACTGTTCCTCCAGAGCCGGAGCCGAGGGAAGGTTCATGGTCGAGATGTTTCGGTGTGCCCCGTTCTGCAGGAACTCGTAATGAAGGTGCGGGCCGGTGGCCAGTCCGGTCGAACCGACCCGCCCGATCACCTGCCCCTGGTCGACCCGTGCCCCGGCCCTGATGCCTGCGGCGATCGAACTGAGATGAGCATATCGCGTCTCGATCCCGCGCGTGTGGCGGATCGCGACCATCCGTCCGTAGTTGCCCCAGGTGCCGGCTCGGGTCACGGTGCCGGAGGCGGTGGCCTTCACGGATGTTCCGTGCGGAGCCCCATAGTCCGTTCCACGATGAGCCCGATATTGCCTGATTACCGGGTGATAACGGCGATTCGAGAAGCCGCTGGTGATTCGATAGGGGACGGGATAGCGGAGGAAGACCCCCCGTAAAGCCTCGCCCTCCACGTCGAAGTAGTCCCGCCGGCCACCTGGTCGGGTGTAGGGGATCGCAGATAGAACGCGACCCCGGTTTCGGAGTTCGATGGCCAGGAACCGGCGTGTGCGGACCGTACCGTCGGGTCTCAGTTCCCGCTCGATAGCCACCCGAAACGCATCCCCCTGCCGGATGTCGCGTGTGAAGTCGACCTTCCACGCGAAGACGTCGGCTAGATCGAACACGTACTCCTGGAATTCGCCTTCGCCGAGGCGATCGACCTGGCCCGACAGCTCGGCGTACCACAAACTCGACTCGATCAGGCCTCCGAGCAGCAGCGTGTCCACCTGGATGGGCACGGTCGCCACGTCGCTCGCCCAGCCGTCAGCGTGGGCATCCAGCGTGAGCAGCGAGTCCTCGTTCAACTGGAGGAGAACCTGCTCGGCCCGACCGCCCGGCGGGCCCGTGAGTCGAACGACGACGCCGGGTCGGAACGAGCGGGGGTTCTTGTAATCGCGGACGACGTCGATCAGTCCATGGACGTCCTGCGGGGAAAACCCGTGAGCATCGAGGACTTCCGCCAACGTCTCTCCGGTCCGCAAGGTGTCGTACACGCTCTCGGGAGGTGGTGGAGCGGGAACGAACACTCTCCGGACGCTCTGTTCTGCGGGCGCGGTTCGAGATCGGAGCATGGACCATAGTCCGAGCCCTGAGAGAACGAGAGCCGATACGACTACGACCGGAACGACGAAACGCACGGGCTGCTCGTTCCACGACACGCGTGGACCTCGCTTCCCCCCGTTCGGGCCTGATTTCGCCTCGTTGAAACGCAACGGTTCGCCTTCTTCCAAGAACGAGCTCCCGGACGTCAGTCCATCTGCCTGCGGATGAACGTCGGAATCTCGAGGTCTTCCACTTGTGATCGACCCGTGAAGGCGCTCCCGATCTCCGGCAACGTCCTCGAAACCGTAGCCGCGCCACCCCCGACCACCGAGACGAGTCTGGGCCGAACGATCGGCTCGCTCTCGACCGGAACGACCTTGAGCGACGGGGTCAGCTCGTCTTCCACCCTGTCGCCGAATCCCGTCGCAATCACGGTTACCCGAAGCTTCCCGTCCAGGTTCGGGTCATGCACGGCTCCGAAGATCATCTCGGCTTCGTCACCCGCGGCTTCCTGGACGATCGAGTTCACCGTCGTCACCTCGTCGATGGCCAGATCCATGCCGCCGGAGATGTTGACCAGGACACCCGTGGCCCCGTTAATCGATACGCTGTCGAGCAAAGGCGAGCAAATCGCCTGCTGGGCAGCCTCGACGGCACGCTCCTCACCGGTCGCCTCCCCGGTTCCCATC
>JABDQB010000020.1 GCA_013042495.1 Gemmatimonadota bacterium | reverse complement strand
CTTCCTGTTCGGCTTGCCGTAAGATGGCCTCGTAGTCGACGCCCGCGTAAACAATCCGGCCGGCATCGATATGCGGCTCGTATTCCTCCCGCTCCTCGATCGTAACCTCATGTTTCTCGAGGTCCTTGTACGTCTCGAAGCGCTGGACGGCCTGGGCGGCGAGGTCGCCGTAGGGCATCGGGTGGCGAATCACCACGACCTTCTTTCCGCGGGCTGTCAGGATCTCGGCCACGCGGCGGCTCGTCTGGCTCTTTCCGGAGCCGGTGCGCGCCGCGCAGACGGCCACCAGCGGCTTGACCGACTTCACCATCGTGTGTTTCGAGCCCAGCAGCAGGTAGTCGGCGCCCGCCGCGATGGCGCGCGAACCGAGGTGCATGACCTGCTCGTGCGACACGTCGCTGTAGGCGAACACTACCACGTCGATGTCCAGGTCCCGGATCAAGCGCTCGAAGTCCTCTTCGGCCTCGATCGGAATGCCGTTGGGGTAACGCGGACCCGCCAGTTCAGCCGGATACGTGCGTCCATCGATGTCGGGAATCTGGGTAGCGGTGAAGGCAATGATCTCGAAGTCGTCGTTGTCCCGGAAGTACGTATTGAAGTTATGAAAATCCCGGCCGGCGGCGCCGAGAATGAGAGCGCGCTGCGCCATGCGTTCCTCCTGCGAGAGTCATTCGTTCAGAATATCGAGGTCGGCCCGGCGGAGTTTATCGCCGAGACCCCGCGCAAGGTTCCGATACAGTACGACTCCTATACCGGGCCGCAAGCGAACGAGACTCTGCAGGTCCTTCTTGGTCAGGACTCCGGTTTCAACTGAAGTGACAGCGCGGGCGGTTGCGGAGTGGTCGCCACCCGTGAGGACGGAGATCTCACCGAGGCATTCGCCTGCACGTACCCTGCCGATCGGCTCCTCCCGGCCCTCGATATGAATCGCGACCTCGCCCTCCAGCACCAGGTACATCTCATCGCAGGGCTCACCCTCGCGAAAGACCACGGATCCCTCCTCGAAGACACTGTACTGGCACGACGAGGCCAGCCGGGTCAGCTGCTCTTCCTCGAGGCCGGTGAACAGGCCCACGCGGTCCACCACCTCGCCAAGGCGGGGCAGGACCTCGCGGCGGCGGAAGGCGGCCAGAACCAGCTCGGCGGCCTCGCTCACGGGAGGGATGAGCATCATCGATCCGAGCTCGAGCGGGATCAACAGCTTCGCGAACTTCACGAGGTCCAGGCGCTCGACGTCGACGAAGGCAAGTGCGGGAACGTATGCGACCGGCACGAATCCCAGCTGCAGCGCAGTCCGCTGCATCCGGGGAGCGTCCGCGCTCACGTCCAGCTCGATGTACGATATATCCCACTCGTCGCGGCAGCGCTCCTCCAGTTCCGACAGGAGGAATCGGATGACCTCGTCGCGCAGGCTCATGAGCTCGAATACGCGGACGACCCGGTCGAGGCGCTCGAGCGTAAAACCCACCGCGCCCACGATGTGTCCACCCTCGCGGGCCACGAGATACTTCGAGTGGTGCGAGATCAGCTTGAAGTACCCGTACTGGAGACGCATTGGACCGAAGATCTCCCGGTTCCGCACCCGGCCTCGCTCGATACGCAGCAGACGCGAGTATCCCTCGGTCGTGAGTTCGGAGACCGTGAATCCGTGGCCAAAGGGGTAGGAAGACGAATCCTCGTCCACGATCACGTCAACCGCCACCCGGCAGGCCTCGAGCGCCGTGCCGGCAAGCTGATAGATCTCGGGCACGATTCGCGGGTTGTTTCTTCGCAGCTCGCGACCCCGCCCCAACAATTGAACGAGCAGGCCCATGCTCTCACGCGTGTCCCCGAACAGGTACTTCAGAGGGAGGAAGCCGACGGGGGCGAAGCCCTGCTTGAGGGCGATCGCCTGCGTGAACGGATGCGTAACCCGAGCTTCGATGACCCCTACGTGGAGCCGCTCCTTGACCGACGTGAGGCGTTGTTCCAGAAGCTGAGTGCCGATGCCGCGCCGCCGATAGTCCGGGTGTACGGCCAGACGTCCGAACTCGCCCACGAGGTCCGTGTACGCGCCCACCTCCAGGATGACCGATGCAGTTCCGACGACGAGGTCCTTTTCCGTGTCTTCGGCGACGAGCATCAGTGTCTCGTCGGAGAAAATCAGCTTCTTGATCTCGAATTCTTCGTAGTACTGCGGATAGGCGTAGTCCTGCCCGTACGTCGCAAGATAGATATCAATGATGCCCTGGACATCCGCGTCCTGCGCCTCGCGGATCACGATCACAGCTCGCCCCCGATCGTGGCCGGGTCCTCCGGATGCGAGGCAAGGGTCCGTCCCGCCCGGCGGGCCACTTCGGCCATCCAGGCAGCGCCCGTCGCCAGCACTTCCTCGTCGATGAGGAAGCTGCTGGAATGCGCCGACTGTGCCGGGAGCCCGGGTGGGCGGGCCCCGAACCTCGCGTAGCAGCCCGGAATCTCCCGCAGGTACCAGGAGAAGTCCTCGCCTCCCATGTTCGCGCCGCGAACCGCGCGGCGGACATGCTCCGAGTCGAGGGCGGCCGCCGCGGCGGCCCGTGCGATGCCGAGCATTGGCTCGCGATTCACGAGTGGAGGGGGCCCGGCTTCGAGCGCGAAGTCGATCTCGGCCTCGTGGAGCTGGCCCACGGAAGCGCACACACGCTCGAGCGAACGCTGCAGATGATCCCTGACTTCCATTTCCTGAGCCCGGATCGTTCCCTCGAGGACCGCCTTGCCCGCGATGACGTTTGAGGCGTTCCCCGCTTCGAAACGACCGATCGACAAGACCGAAGGGTGGGCAGGATCGATCTCGCGCGACACGATCGTCTGGACCGCCATCACGATGAGGCTTCCGACGACCACGGCGTCCACGGTCTCGTGCGGCCGTGCTGCGTGACCCTGGCGTCCACGAATCGTGATTCGGAACGAGTCGGACGAGGCGTTGACCGTGCCCTCCGCGAGGGCGATCACGCCCGCGGGAATGTGACCGTCCACGTGGCCGCCGAAGATGGCGTCCACGCCCGCGAGTGCTCCCGCTTCGATCATCGCAAGGGCACCGGTTCCCAGCTCTTCGGCAGGCTGGAAGATGAGCCGCACGGGGGCCGGAATCGGATCGGGTCCGGTGACCAGGAGTTCGGCCGCGCCAAGCAGCATGGCGGCGTGGGCGTCGTGGCCGCACGCGTGCATCACACCGTCTACTCGGGAAGCGAAGTCGAGGCCTGTTTCCTCCTGGATAGGCAGGGCGTCGATGTCGGCCCGGAGCGCGATCGCTGGAACGCCAGGGGGGCCTTCGATCTCGGCCACCAATCCGGTCTCGAGGGGACTGGCGTGGGCGATTTCAAGGCGATCCAGCTCACGGGCTATTCGATAGGTAGTGTGTCGTTCCTGCCAGCTGATCTCCGGGTCGCGATGGAGATCACGCCGCAGGGCGACCATTCGTTCGAACAGTGCGGGTTGGATCGGGGCGATCATGCGCTAGCCTCCAGGCAACGCGAGGGACGCCTGCGCGGCGCGGTCCTCCTGCCACCATCTCGAATACTAGCATGTCACCGGTCCACGCGCTCGCGTTGAGGCGAGCACCTGCGCAGGGAAGGCCGTCAGCCCCGGCTGAAGCGGTCGAGGAACAGCCGCTCGCGATCCGTCAGGCTCGGGAGACCCTGGGTGCGGAGCTTTTCCATGATCTCGTCGTAGGCCTCGCGGTTCACGGGGTGCAGGGACTCTCTGTCGATGGCAGCCCACCGCTGGGCCGCATCGCGATCCTGCATCCAACCGCGCTTCGGAGCGCCTTCGGCCTTCCTCTTGAACTGCGCTGCCGGAGAGTTGACCTCGCGCCACTTCATGAATATCCACGCGCCCAGGAAACCTCCGAGGTGCGCGTGGTGCGCGATGCGCTGTGGGGATCCCATGATTTCCATGGCGATACCGCCGATCGCGATCAGCGTCGCCAGTATGACCATCGTCCGGATCCTGATGGGGATCGGGATGGGGATGATCAGAATTCGCTCATCGGGCCAGTAGTGCGCGAACGCCAGGAGCACGCCGTACAGGGCGCCCGACGCACCGACGACGGCCGTCATGGTCGAGAAAGACGGAATGAGAAACGGGACGATCACCGATACGAGCCCCGCTACCAGGCCGCTGAAGAAGTACAGCTGGAGAAACACCCTGCTCCCGAGCCGGCTCTCCAGGCGGGGCCCGAAGAAGTAGAGCACCAGCATGTTGAAGGCGAGGTGCCAGAGGCCGCCATGCAGGAACATGTACGAAACGAGCGTCCAGGGTCGGCTGACGACCCACCCCGGTACCAGCGCGAACAGGGCGTACAGCGAGGGAACGGCCCCCGAAAGGAAGAACAGCGCGACGTTGGCCAACAGGAGCCGGGTTACCCAGGGTGTCATGGAAGCAACGGTAGGGGACGCTCGTGAGGGGCGCCAGTATGGGTAGGGCCAGGGCCGCCGCAGTGAATCAGATCGGCAGCCAGTAGCTGGCCTTGATCGCGAAAAAGCTCTGGCCAGGCTCACCGAGGCTGCGCCAGGCGTCACCCGGGTGAACCGGATTGGGGCGGGTAAACGCCTCCTCATCGCCCCGGTTCATCTGCCAGACAAGGAACAGGGTCGAGTTGGGCCGCCACTCCCACCGGAACACGACGTTGCTGCGAAACGACAGGGCACGAAAGTCCTCGCGCTCGAAACTGAACGTGTCGTCTCCATCGGTGACCGTGATTTCTCTCGGCGCCGGTCCCGACGACTCCTCGATCGTGGTGCCGTCCGTGCCGTATACCCTCAGGAAGCGGCTTCCGGTGGCCTCGAGCTCGCCGTAATCGCTGAATGAGCCCGAGGCCGCGAATGGCTCCATGTATGCCTCGAGGCTGATGTCCGGCGTGAAGGCGTAGTTGACCCTCAGCCTGGCCGAGACCTCGCTGTAGTCGAGGAAGGCGAACACGTACCGCTGTCCGAAGGTGGCGATGCTTCCGCCGTCGAACACGTCCACGTACTGCCGGGACTCCACCTGTCGCTCGTAGCCAGGCGACAGGTTCACCTGAAAGGCCCCACCGGGCTTGAGCTGAATATTAGCTCCGATTTCCCAGCTCCAGTCGCCCAGCTCTCCCCAGGAGTATCGACCGTCCAGCCGAAACGTCGTGAGCTTGCGTCGATCGGAGTTGAGCTCTCCGCGTACCCCGAACGCGCGCCCGGTTCCCATGGACGGGCCACCGCGCGTCAGGATGTCGCTCTGGGCTCTGGGTCGGTGATCCAGCTCGGCGCCAAAGCCCCAGAAGTTGAGTAGCGTGAAGTCGGCCCCGAGCTCGATCTCCCCGGGCTGCCTGACCCAGCCGTAGTTCCAGGCGCTGCGTACCTCGGTCTGTATGCTGAACCGCTGGAACGTGTTGCCCGGCTGCGTCTCCCGGTATTCGAGCTGAGCCTCGCCCTCGATCCGGTCCGCCTTTCTCAAGCGTCCCGCGTCGTTGATGTCGAAACCGGGCGAGGTCGCGCCGACCCCGACTCCCCACAGCCAGTGCACCGCGCTTTCTCGCGCGAACTCGAGACGGGCGCGGTAGCCGGAAAGAGCCGTCCGAGTCGTGTCGTAGTCGACGTAGTCCGCGTCCGGACGCTGGAAGT
>JABDQB010000019.1 GCA_013042495.1 Gemmatimonadota bacterium | reverse complement strand
GTTCCTGTTTGCGCTGGGCGTGATCAAGAGGGCCGCTGCCGAGGTGAACCAGGACCTCGGACTGCTCGACTCGGAACGAGCCGGTGCGATCAAGCAGGCGGCGCAGGAGCTAATGGACGGCGATCTGGACGCGCACTTCGTGCTGGACATCTTCCAGACAGGGTCTGGAACGTCCACCAACATGAACGCCAACGAAGTGTTGTCGAACCGGGCCAACCAGATCCTGGGTGGCGAGGTAGGCAGCAAGCAACCCGTCCATCCCAACGACCACGTGAACATGGGACAGTCGAGCAACGACGTGATCCCGACCGCCGTACACGTGTCGGCCCTGTTCGCGGTCGAGGGCGAACTTCTGCCGGCGCTTGCCCACCTGCAGAAGGCGCTCGGCGCGAAGGCGGAGGAATTCGATGGCGTCTACAAGGCCGGCCGCACGCACCTGCAGGACGCCACGCCAATGCGATTGGGCCAGGAGTTCGGCGGGTACGCCAGCCAGGTCAGCCACGGCATCGGTCGGGTGGAGCGCGCGCGCGACTCCCTGCGTGAGCTCGCGATCGGCGGCACGGCCGTCGGTACGGGCATCAACACGCATCCCGAGTTCGGGAGCCGGATGGCGGCGAAGATCAGCGCCATCACCGGAATCGAGTTCCGCGAGGCCGAGAACCACTTCGAGGCTCAGGCCGCCCGGGACGCCACGGTGGAAATGAGTGGCATGTTGAAGGTCGTGGCCTGCAGCCTGATGAAGATCGCGAACGACCTCCGCTGGCTGGCCAGCGGTCCGCGCACCGGGATCGGCGAGCTCAACCTGCCGGAACTTCAGCCGGGTTCCTCGATCATGCCGGGTAAGGTGAATCCGGTCATGTCGGAGATGCTGACCATGGTGGCGGCGCAGGTGATCGGAAACGACGCGGCCATCACGATCGGCGGAGAGCGCGGCAATTTCGAGCTCAACGTCATGATCCCGGTGATGATCCACAACCTGCTCGAGTCGATCGAGATCCTCTCGACCGGCAGCCACACGTTTGCCGACAAGTGCGTGTCGGGAATCACGGCCAACGTGGATCGCTGCCAGCGCAACGCCGAGACGACAGGCTCGCTGTCCACGGCGCTCGCGCCGGTGATCGGCTACGACAAGGCGGCCGAGGTAGCGAAGAAGTCACTGAAGGAGGACAAGACCCTGCGCCAGGTAGTGCGGGAAATGGATCTCATGAGCGACGAGGAGCTGGACGAGATCATCGATTTCGCGAAGATGACCGCTCCCAACGTCGGCTGATCGCTTCCCCTCCGCACCAGTTCTCGCTAGGCTGCGGAGACTTGCTCCGGGGAAGCGGCCCATAGCCGAGGGGCGGGAGGCCGTGCTTTGGTGGGTGCCCGGGTTCTCAGTGCAGGAGGGTGCGCGTGTTCGATCCGAAGAACCGGATTCACTGGCTGGCGGTGATCGTCATCGCGATCATCCTGATACTGATCCTGGGAGTGACCTCGACGGCGTCAGGCTGAGAACGCGCTACTCCGGCCGAAGGAGTAGCGGTCAGCCGTCGCCCAGCAGCATGGACCGCGTCGGCAGAAGCCGCTCGGCTTGCACCGCCGATATCCTGTAGGCCAGCGGGTCGTCCGCCCGCCTCACGAGGAACTCCCGTGCGTCCGGCGCGGTCACAAAGAGCAGGGACAGCGCGGGCGCCGCTCCGGGCTCGTCCGATGCGAACATCTCGAGAACCGCGACGGGGTCGTTGAAATCGACGGCGAACGCCACGGAGTCCGAGGGAAAACCGATGGCGGTGAGTCCCGCCGTTTCCTGCAGCAGCATGGCCAACCCGAGCGAGTCGGCGGGCTCCCCATCGAGACTCCAGACCGTCGCGTCCCCCCGGTCTCTCATCAGAAGAACGGGGGTCGGCTGATCGTTCCGACGCACCGTGATTCGGGTCACGGACGCCGTGTCGACCGCTGCCACGAGACTGTCGCGCCAGTCTTCGACCGATCTGCCGAACGGACGCATGGACGCCGTTGGAACGGCGAAGACGTCGTCCGAACCCGGGAAGCGGACGAACCGCCCATCGGTCCCTCCGCCTCCGAGCAGGAACATCGCGTCCGGACTGCCGGCGGGGCCGATCTCGATCCGCCGCGCCAGGTCCTCGGAGACTCCGAGACGCGAATGGTTGGTCGCGCTTTGGGCCACGAGCCTTCCGACCCGCGCCGAGTCGAGAACGTCCGCCAGTTCTCGCACGAGAGCCGAATCGGCTGGATATCCGTTGACGGTCCACACGCCTCCGACCTCCTCGAGGCGGACGGAGTCCGTAACCTCGGGCGGGAGCACGCGTACGAGGCTGAATCCGTCCCGTACGGCCGCCGCGATGCGGTCCCCGTCCGAGGCGCGGCCGTTTCCGGACAGGGCCCGCACAGCCACGTAAGCGACGAACAGAAGAGCAAGCAGGGCGAAGATCGCCTTCAAATGACGTGATCTCATCCGGTCGTCCCCGGCTGTTGCTCACCAGTCTTACCGCGGCTGCGGTACTTCGACGTCTGCAACCGCCTGCGCCTGGCAAGGCGCCACGCGCCGATCAACACGAACAGCAGGGGCACCCCGATCAGATTACCGTACTTGGCCACGTCCCTCATCGACGCCGAGGAATACAGCAGCGGCGGCGCACTCCTGAGCTTGGCCCGGATCTGGATCAGGGACTCGTCCTGCGCCAACCAGTCCACGGCGTTGGTGAGGAAGACGATGTTGCCACTTTCACCCCCGAGGAAACGGTTCGACGCGAAATCCGAGTCGCCGACCAGGACCAGACGTCCGCCCGTCCGCTCTCCCGCCTCTCCGCCTGCCTCTGCCGAGAGCCTCGGCAGGACTGCCGCGGCCATCGGCTGAGGCCGCAAGTCGGCAGCGATCGAATTCCAGTCGAACTGGGGGTTGAGCGGGTGCGGCCCGGTCAGGTGCTGACCGAACTCCGTGGTAGCCAGCAACGGAGTCACCGTGGAGGTGTCCGCGGCGGACAAGTCCAGGGGGCTGGACCAGGGCAGGAGCACCCCGCTGAGTCCGTCGACGATCGAGTGTGAGCTGGCCGGCACGACAATCGGCCACAGCGGATAAGGGACGACGTAGCCCGCGCCCGAGCTGGATGTCAGGGTGACCCGGCCGCTGGACCGATGGTCGATGACCATGCCCTCGGGAACCGCGACTCCGTAATCCGCCAGCAGCCCATCGAGCACCGGGTGCGGCTGCGGGTTCGGGAAGGCCTGCGTCTCGTCGATCGACAACGGTTGGACCATCACCAGCATGTTCCCGCCACCGGCCAGGAACGCGCGCAGCGCGTCGCCCTCCGCTTCCGCCAGCGGAGTTTGCGGCCCCTGGATGATCAGGACACTGACCGAGTCCGGAACCCGGGCTCCGTCAGTCGTGATATCCACATTGATGACCTGGAAATTCTGTTCCAGCGTTTCCGCAAAGCCCGATGCCTCGCCCAGGACGCTCGCCTCCCCGTGGCCCGTGAGAAAGCCGACCGTGGCCCGCGTGGGATCGGACATGGCCACCACGGCGCTGGTCAAGCGGAACTCGAGATCGTCAGTCTGCCGTACGAACGGGACGTTGGAGGTCTGGTCCGCGTATTGGATCGAGATCCCCAGATATCCCTGCCTGACCTGGAACTCCTCCTGCCCCAGCACGTTGAACTGGATCGCCGGGACGCTCATTCGTTCGGCTTCGGCCTGGGCCTCAGGGTCGGCCGCCGAGGGACTGAACCGGAGCAACTGCAGATTGTCGCCGCCGGCTGCCGCGTAGTCGGCGAGCAAGTCCTCCACATCCCGCTTCACCAGATCCACCTGCGGCGGGAGTTCCTGCGAGGCGAAGAACTTGATGGTCACGACGTCGTCGAGATTCCCGAGGACGGCGCGCGTCGTGGAGGAAAGGGTGTAGGTCTTGGCTGGCGTCAGGTCGAGTCGACCCCTGATGTGCCGGCCCAGCAAATTCACCGCGACGCAGATCAGGAGGATCCCCAGCACGCCCAATCGTAGGGTCCGCCACGCGCTGCCCTTCAGGTTGAGACGGCCACGCTCGATCATCAGATACGCGAGACCGAGGAA
>JABDQB010000015.1 GCA_013042495.1 Gemmatimonadota bacterium | reverse complement strand
GACTCGGACGCACCGATGTCGCCGGTCCGGGCAAATCCGTGAGCACCCGGCTCGAGAGATTGAATCGGTTGATGGCCACGAGTCGGGGTGGAGCGTCGAGGGCCCCGTAGATTTCGTGAGTCGACGGCGATGCCGTCATCGTGAGGATGGGTGCCCCGACCTCTACCTCACCCGCCTGCTCGATTGGGGAGACCGTCAGTACGACCAGGCCCTGACCGGTCGGCGACGATAATACGGCGCGCCGGCCCCAAGCCGTCATCACACCCGGCGAATGGACCGAGGCCGCCCCCGACTCGGCGGGTTCAACTCCGTCGCGCTGGAGAAGCCACACGGTCTGCGGCTCTGAGTCCTCGTCCAGGACAACCAGTACTCCACCTTCGGCAGGCCCGGCCCACGACACCTCTCCATCCAGTCGGTAGGTCCAGGCCCCATCTCTCGCGATCTCGAGCAGGGAGCCGCCGGGCGACAAGTACAGGCCCACTGCACCATCCCCCAGCCAGAGGGCCTCGGGCGCAACCTCGCCGACGCGAACCAGGACATCCGAGAGAGGATCGTACGTGTGCACCACACCCTCCGGAGTTCGAAGTATGAGGCGTCCTCCGGGAAGGGGCCGTACCTCGACAGCCGGGGGAAGCTGCGTCGCGCCGGTCCAGACGACATGCTGCAAGTTCGACAGATCGCGAGCCTCGGCAAGGCCTCCGGTCCGTGGAACGCTCAGGAGACTCCACTGTCCTGCGGATGTCCCGACGACGAGTCGCGCTCCTCGGAGTGTGGGCTCCGGCGCCGGCACGTCCGTGCCGGAAGACCGGTCACACGACGCGGTCAACGCCAAGACCGCCACGGCGAGACCCCAGCGGCCGCCCGAACGGAACCTACTTGCGATGGGTTTCAACACGCCTCTTTTCCTGGCCGGTTCCTCGCCGTACCCGTCGCCCGGCAACATGAAGGACCGCGAAACGGGTGGCAAGAAAAGGCCGTCGTGCCGCCTATTCGATGGCCAGGGCGGGCGCGTCGCCCCACAGCCTCTCCAGATCGTAATAGTCGCGCACGCGAGGCAGGAAGATGTGAATCACCAATGTGATGTAGTCGAGTAGAATCCAGTTCCCGGCGCCCTTTCCTTCTACGCCGGCAGGACGATATCCCGCTTCGCGCAGTCGATCTATGAGATTGTCGGCAATGGCGCGGGCGTGTGTGTCCGAGTCACCGCTGGCGATCAGGAACCAGTCCGTCGCGTCCGAGACTCCCCTGAGATCCAGAAGAACCGACTGCCGGGCGTTTCGTTCGAGTGCCGCATCCACGGCCACGGTAACTTCCTCGGGCCGTTCCAGGTGCTCCGGTTCGTGCTTCTCTCGCGCTTGCGCCACGTGCTCCTCACTGCCGTCGTGAATGGTTCCGCCCCGAACTCGACTCACTCCTCGACCTGGTACGCGACGGCCCAGGCTCCCGGGCCGGTATGAACGGCCAGCGACGCAGTCGTGGGTCCGCTGAGTATCTCGACTGGGTCGAAACGCTCCTCAAGCTCGCTCACGAGCGTCGCGGCGACTTCCGGGACCGCGAAGTGCGAAACTCCAAGGCGGTATCGGCTCGCTCCGGACAGACGCTCCGCCAGCAATTGCAGGACCTGGTCCAGCAGAGCCTCGGTCCCTCGGGCAGTCCCTGCCTTGACGACTCTGCCCTGGTCGTCGAGCGACAGAATGGGCTTGAGGTCGAGCAGCCCGCCCAGCCACGCCTTGGCCCTGCCCACCCTGCCGGAACGCAGCAAGTACTCGAACGTGTCGACGGTGAGGAAGATGTTGGATCGATCGCGCACAGCCCTCAACTCGGCCGCCACTTCGTCCAGACTGTGCCCGTCGTCCAGTAGTTCAACGGCCCGGGCGACCAGCAGCCCGACGCCCAGGGAACCGGATCGTGAGTCGATCGCCTGCGCGGGGACCTCGAACTCCTTCATCGCCGCAGCCGCCGAACCATAGGTTCCCGACAACGCTCCACTGACAAAGATCCCGAGCAACGCCTCGGCTCCCGTGTCCAGTGCCGCTCCAAACCGTTCGACAAACAGCGCTGGCGGGGGCTGCGAGGTCTTGGGAGTCGGGGCCCCCGGCGTCGTGAGTATCTCCTTCAGGCCCTCGCTGTCGAGGTCTATCCCGTCTCTGTATGTACGGTCCCCCACGATCACCTGAAGCGGGACGACAGCCACGCCGTGTCTCTCCGCCCAATCATGCGGCAGATCGGCAGCGGAATCGGTGACGAGCGCGACGTGCCGTCCGGCACCCACGAGATGCGTATCCTCGATGACTTCGGACACGATTTCTCCGTAACCGCCAAGGAGATCGCGAACGACCGCGGGCGCGTCCGCGTGGATGTGGATCTTGGCCGTTCCGCCCGACTGGATGACGATCGTAGAAGTTCCCAATCCGTGCAGGGCGCGCCGGATTTCGGCCGTCTCGGGCACCTTGTCCCCGCGGACCGCTATCTGCGTGCAGTACCTC
>JABDQB010000010.1 GCA_013042495.1 Gemmatimonadota bacterium | reverse complement strand
CTTCGAACAAGTCCGCGACAGCATGCGCGAATTCATCGAGGTCATCCTGGATCACGATGTTCGTGCCGTCCGTGAAATCGAGGCCTTCGGCGCCGATCTCCGTCGATACGATCGCTTTGCCGTAGGCGGCGGCCTCGCAGAGCTTGATCCTCGTTCCACCACCGAAGGTGATGGGACAGCAGACCACGTTGCACGAGGCGTAGACTTCATCCAGATCGTCTACGAATCCGGCGAATACGATACCGGGCAGATCCGATGGCATCACGCGGCCCGGCGGATGCCTGCCGACGATGACCAGTTCCGCTCGAGGGCATCTGGCCCGCACGGTCGGCCAGATCGATCGGCAGAGCAGATCCACCGCCACGGCGTTCGGCTCATACCGCAGATCGCCGATGAACAGGGCTCTGTGTCTCGAGTGACCCTCCCGATCGGAATCTCGAAGATCCGGGATCCTGACCGTATTGGGCAGCACATCGATCCGGCCGTAACGGCGCAGGCGGTCGAGGTATCGCTTGTCCTGAACCGAGCAGACCAGGCTGGCGTCAGCCAGACGGGAGCCCGCAGCTTCCGCCCGCGCCAGGCCGAGCACGCGAGCATAGTCAATGATCTTCGACAGGTAGAATCCAAGCTCGCGCAGCGCTCTGTAGCGCGCCTTGTGTTCTACATCGTCGAGGTCGAATACGACGGCGGAGGGCAGTTCTCCCGCGGCGATCTCGAGCACCGGCAGGATCGCCGCCAGTCTGTGGACGAACAGGAGGCCGGGGCCGATCGTGTTCAGCAGCGTTCTGATCGCCCCGATGGCATCCGCCTGCACGAAACTGGAATAGAAGCGGTCCTCGCGAACGTCGAGAGGTTCGAAGAGGACCCGCAGGGCCGAACCGGCGTCATCGTGCGGGTTCTCGCGGCCCTCCAGCTCGATGATGTGGCACGTCGCGGAGACCCCCCAATACGTCCGCAGATCATCAGCCAATCGATCGGGCTCGAGGATCGGCTGATCCTGGTCGGGGCGGATCAGAAACGCGATGTGCAGAGACCGATTCAGCCTGCTGCATGCATCCAGCAGCACCCTCATGCGTCGATGGGTACCCGATACCGCGGTCTCCGGCGGCCCAGGATAGGTCGCCGACAGGAAGAGCACCGGCGACTGCGCTGTAGGTTCTTGTGTCAAAGGGCGACCACAGTCTGCGTGAAATCTCGTATCCCCTGAGGACTCAGCGACCTCCGCCCCCTACCACGAAGGGCGCTCGCACGATGTCCATCTCGGCCCCCTCCCACGACTCGGCGACGATCCGCTCGATCTCGGCGAGCATCCGGCCGTTCTCGATCACGATGCCGTCCTTGACGGTGTGCAGGATCCCGCGGGTCCGATACATCTCGCGCGTCTCCGGGTCCATCCGGATGGTACCAAACGGATAGAGCGTCTTGAAGTCCCACGCCGGGTTCCCGTCCACCACGAGCAGGTCGGCGACGTACCCGGGCTGGATCATGCCGAGGTGCGGCTCGCCGAGGAAATCCGCGCTGTTTTTCTGCGCGGTCCGCAGAACCTCGAGGGGGTGCATGCCCGACTCCAGGACGAGCTGCAACTCCCGGATGTTGCCGAAGCCGCCCGTGGACCACTGGTAGTTGTCGTCGGTGCCGAAGACGACCGTCCCGCCCCGCTTGTTGAACTCGAAGATCATCTTCGCCCACAGGTCGTACATGTAGGTCCAGTTGAACTCGTCCTGCGAGGTCCAGTCGTACTGGAACGCGGCATGCATGTCCGGGCTCGGCAGGTGCCAGTCCCAGAGCGCCTTGTGGGTGTACTTCTCGTGCCACGGCAGGCCGTGCGCGCGGACGATGTCGCGATTCGCCTCGTAGGTGGCGCGGTTGGGCTGCATCACCGTCCCGAAGTGAACGAGCGAGTCGACCAGGGTGTTGAGCAGGAACTCCCGGGACTCCGGGTTCGTCCCCACCTCCCGCCATACCCGGGCCGCCTCGCGGAAGCGGATGTTCTCGTCCTGGTAGCGGTAGTCGGCCGGGTAGTCCTGCACCCCCCGTGGGAGGGCGGACTCGGCGTACCCGTAGTGGTGGACGATCATCGACACCCCCCGACGCGCCGCGTCCATGGCGTTCAACACCGCCGTGTGCTGCGGCTGCACGTGGATCGCGGTGACCCCGCCGGCGGCGTCGATGGAGCGGGCGGCCGCCTCGAAGAGGTCCGGCGTGACCGCCAGGTTGTTCAGGTAGACCTGCCGCACCCCGTTGGCGATCATTTCCCGCGCGATCTCCGGCGCGAGTTCGGTGTCCCGCAGCTGCTCGGGCGAGTAATCCGTCTGCGACCCCCAGCCGTAGAGCGGGAAGAGACGGGGGGCCAGGATCTCGTTGTCCTGCTCCGCCTCCAGGATGTCCCGGACCCGCCCCTCCTCGGCCGGCCCGACGCTGGTGACACCGGTGACCAGCTGCATGTAGAAGATGTAGTCGAGCGGGAGTTCCTCTTCGCGCAGATGCAGGTGGAGGTTCATCAGTCCCGGCATCACGTAGATTCCGTCGCCGCCTTCGATCACCCGGTCCGCCGTGACCTCACGATCCGGATCGTGGCCACGCACGCTCTCGATCGTGTTGCCCCGGATGTGGATGTCGAAGGGTCCCTGCCCCGGCCCGCCGTGCCCGGTCAGAACCATCACGTTTCGGATGAGGAGGTCTTCGTACGGCCCCTCGGCGAGTCCGTCGTACTGCCGCGTCTCGACGTCGTCGGGGGCCGGCGTCACCCGCTCGAGCTGAGCGGCGAGCGCGGCGGGGAGAAATGCGGTCGCGAGTGCGACGACGAGGCTGCGGGTGAACATCGGTGACCTCCGGCACGAGAGAGCGGTCGGTCATGGTACGGCGGCGCCACCCGGGGCGCACACGGTGCGGCGGGAAGGCCACCACCGGATTCAGTCGCCCAGTGCCATCTCCACCGCCGAAAGCAGCTCTTCGGCCCGATAGGGCTTGGTGAGATAGGCTACCGCCCCCGCCTCCAGCGCTCGCTGCATGCTCTCGGGCTGGGCCCGGGCCGTCAGGAAGATCACCGGGATCGCCGCCGTGTTGGCGTTTCGGCCCAGCCGATCGTGGACGAGATGCCCATCGCCTCCAGGCAGTCCGATGTCCATGATCACCACGTCGGGGCGTTCCTTTACGGCCATGGTCATGGCGACGGTCGCGTCGCGAGCGCCGACGATGTCGTAGCCCTTCCCCTTCAGCCGAATGGCGAGTCCCCGGGCGATGTCCGGGTTGTCCTCCACCAGAAGGATCTTCCTTCGCATTTCCTGCCTCATGGTGCGGTCTCGTGGATCGGGAGTCATGTCAGCGGACGCCATTCCAGGTCGCCGAGGTCGTCGAGGGTGGATGCGACCCTCCGCTCGTCGGTATCTACGCCCCGAATCGAGCATTCGAAGCGTTCGGCTTCGGCGTCGAGATGGGATGCCAGCCGGCGCACGAAGCTCGCCGCCCCACTCTCATCGGCCTCCAGCGCGACCACGACGAGTCCGTGCTTCCTGGCGAGCAGGGCTTCGTCTCGACCCACCCGCTGGATGGAGATGACCGCGTTGTAAGCCTCCTCGAGGCAGCCGTCGTCCACCTGCAGGGCGTGGCCGCGCAAAAGGACGAGCGAGAGCGGCGTCTCCGTGACGTCGCGCCGTTCGACATGCGGCGCCAGGAATCCGGTCAGGAGATCTTCGTCGAGAATCGGTAGCGTGAACGTGAAGGTCGAGCCTTCGCCGGCTCGGGATTGCACCGTCAGCCGCCCGCCGTGCAACTCGACGATCTGCCGCGCCACGTTCAACCCGAGTCCGGTCCCCATCGCACCGGGCCCGTCCTTACGGCCGACCTGCACGAAGGCGCCGAAGATCGTGGCCTGGTCCTCCTCGGCGATGCCGATCCCGGTGTCTTCGACAGAGACGGCGACGCTGCGTCCGTGCGATCGAGCACTCACCATGATTGCGCCGCCGGACGGCGTGAACTTGTGGGCGTTTCCGATGAGGTTGACGAGAACCTGCGTGATCCGGTCGGAGTCACACAGCACCTCGGGCAGCGGCCCATGCAGATCCAGCCGCAGGAGCTGGTCCTTCGTGGCGGCCAGCGCCTCGAGGTCCTGGATGCAGCGTTCGAGCAGGGGGGCGATGTCGGTCTGCCTCCGGTCCATCTGGTACTTGCCCGACTTCAGCTGCGCCAGCTCGAGGAGGTCTCCGACGAGGCCCGTCAGCCGGTCGCAGTTTCGGAGCACCGTGCCCAGGAACTCGGCTTGATCCGCGTTCAAGGGGCCTGCCGTACCGTCGTGGACGAGGCTCGAGAACTCGCGAATGACGGTCAAAGGGGTGCGCATCTCGTGCGACACGGTCGAGACGAATTCGGACTTCAGGCGGTCGCTCTCCCTCAGACGATCGATCATCGCGTTCCGCTCGGTGACATCCCGCAGCGACATCGACACGAGAAGCCCCTTGTCGGTCTGGATCGGACTCGCGGTGACCTCGACGGGAAGATCCGGTCCGTCTCCACGGGGCACTACCAGCTCGAAGGGATCGTCCCACTCCCAGTCCGTTGGGGGTTGCTGAAGCGTCACGCCCCTTCCCAGCGCTCCGATGGGCGTGCCCGACAGATCGTAGTGTCGCGTTCCAAACAGCTTCTCCGCCCGTGTATTCACGGTGACGATGCGACCTGCGGCGTCGACGATGACGCCCGCGTCGGGCGCCGATTCCATGAGGGCGCGGAATCTAGCTTCGCTGCGTGCCCGAGCTTCGCGCGAGAGCTGGAGCCAGGCGAGGAGAAGTGCCAGAGCCAGCCCGGTCGCGAGGACCACGGCGGGAAGGCGGGAGGTCGACGCGGCGGCACGCTCCGCGGACGGCGCCGCAAGGAAGATGAAGTCGCTTCCGGCGACCGCTGCCTCCGACGCCCCGCTTTTCTCGTCGGCCCATTCCGCACCGCCGCCCAGTACCGGGACACCGTCGACGATCAGGCGGAGGTCGTAGCTGGAGCCCAGGTCCTCGAGGTTCATCGCCGACTGGTAGTCGAGTACCCCCGCCAC
>JABDQB010000009.1 GCA_013042495.1 Gemmatimonadota bacterium | reverse complement strand
CTTCAGAGCCATCGGGTTCACGCCGGCCGTCACGCTCTTCAGGCCCTCCGTGTAGATCGCCTGAGCCAGGATCGTCGCCGTCGTAGTACCATCGCCGGCGTTGTCGGAGGTCTTCGTCGCGACTTCTTTGACCATCTTGGCGCCGAGATCCTCGACGGGGTCATCCAGCTCGACTTCCTTGGCCACCGTGACTCCGTCCTTGGTGACCGTCGGGCTTCCAAACTTCTTTTCGATGACCACGTTACGGCCCTTGGGGCCGAGAGTGACCTTTACCGCTCGCGCGAGCTTGTCAACGCCCTTCTTGAGCCGGGTGCGCGCCTCGGTGTCAAATTCAAGTTCCTTGGACATCTTATCGTACTCCTATAGAAAGTGCGGATCGATCAGGTGTTCCGATCGCCTTGTTCGTTCTTCCCTTGCCGATTCAGCCCAGAACCGCCAGGACGTCGGACTCACGGACGATCAGATACTCGTTGCCGCCGACCGTGACTTCGGTACCCGAGTACTTGCCGTACAGAATCCTGTCACCCTTCTTGAGCTCGACCTCGATCAGCTCTCCCTGATCGCTGCGCCGGCCCGGTCCGACTGCGATGACCGTACCCTGCATCGGCTTTTCCTTGGCCGTGTCGGGGATGTAGAGCCCGCCCCGCATTTCTTCCGTCTCCTCGAGCGGCTCAATGACCACCCTGTCGGCCATTGGCTTGATCTTCGCGCTTGCCATGTCTGCTCCTCCTGGTGCTTCCGCTATCGGTTGAACTGCATCGTCTCCTGGACCGTCGCTGTTAGCACTCTCCTAATTCGAGTGCTAGAAACGCTCCCCATAATACGTGTCGCGCCGCCACGGTCAAGTCGGTGTCCGATCCCGCTCTAAGCAGGGTCCATGCCACTCCCATAGCCCACTTTTCGGCGTTTCCGGGGTGGACTTACCTGCCTGACTGGCGCAGCTCGCAGAACGGCCTGTCAGCGTGGCGGAGGTCTGCCAGAAGGGCTGGCGTGAAACCCCCGCCGCGGACCGGACGTATGGTCAGGCGAACACGACAACTCGCTGCCCGGTCCGCGGCGACCGCAAGGAAACGTGGACCGCGGCGGAAGCGAATAGGGAGGTAGCCAGATGATACGGGCAATCGTAACGCTGCTGATACTGGGCTTCATGGGGATGGTGGTTCTCAGCCTGCTGTTCGGACTGCTGATGCCGCTGCTCGCCATCGCGCTAAAGGTGGGACTCGTTCTGCTGATCGGGTATCTCGTCCTGCGCATCGTGAGTCCGAAGGATGCCGAAAAAGTGCGAGAGAAGCTGCGGCGGGTGAAGTAGGGACGGGACGGGACGGATGATGCGGCTGGCGGGGACCCGCCACGCCACCCGCTGCTGCCATGTCCTGGTTCATGACGACTGAGACCTAGCCCCTCCCTTCCAGCACGGCGCGGGCCTCCTTCAGGTGCGCGGCTACCAGGTCCAGATGATCCGCCAACTCACGGACCCGATCCGCTACGGCACCGAGATCCCCAGCTCGAAGGGCGAGCCGGATCGCGGGAAGCGGAAGGGTGGCGTAGCCGTTGTCCGGATCTGAGGCAAACAGGAGCTGCCGGCTCCAGGCATCGCCAGGAAGTCCATCCTCACTCGTCAGAGATCGGCTCGCCGATCGCAGGCGCTCGTTGACCCGGCGCATGGCCGCCGAAGCTGGCTTCACCTCCCGCAGCGAGCCCTCCCGGGCGATCGAGTAGGCGGCAGCCGCTGCCTCCATCGAAGCGATGGAAGCCCGCAGTCCGGCGAAAGCCTGGCGCACACCCGGCGCTTCCGGGGAGTCTGCCAGCATCTCCGCGCCGGCGTCTCCTACCGCGTGTTCCGTCGCCGTTGCCGCCTCGAGGGCCGCTTCCACCTCGCTCTCGACGTGACCCGTGCGCTCCCGCACGACACCCACCAACTCCACGAAGTCGTAGGGCAGGATATCGGCGTTCGCCAGCCGCGAAACCACGACGGCCGCGACCCGGGCAACCGCCGCATGGTAGAGATATCCGGGGTCCCCGAACTCCTGCATCCACCGGGGAGTATCGTACATCGAGTGGTAGACGCCGCCAGACCCGCCGAACCCGAAGCCGATCGCGGGGATGCCGAGGTGCTGGTAGAACCCCTTGTGATCGGAGCCGCCACCAAGATCCCCGACAGGAAGGGGCTCCGGGCTGGATGCGTTCCCGAGTCGCTCGGCGACCCGCGTGAGCCAGGACTCGTAGACCGTTCCACCGTGAGCCGGTTCGTCCACTCGACGCGCGGCGTCGCGGGCCAGCGACTTCAGCTCTGGCGACGCCGCGGCCCCAAATGAGGATCCAGAAACCGGCGCATCCTGGTTCACATAAGCCACCACGGTGGCTCGGAGCCGGTCGGCATGAGCCTCCACCCACTCGATCGATCCAATGACCCCCCACTCCTCAGCGTCCCAGGTGATGAAGACGACCGTGCGCCTGGGCCGCAGCCCTGAGGCCGCCGCCGCTCCGAACGCTCGGGCGACCTCCAGCACGCTCGTAGTCCCGCTGACGTTGTCGATGGCGCCGGGGCTCCAGGAGTCTCGATGGGCCCCGATCACGACCCATTCGTCCGGCCACTCAGCGCCCTCGAGGACAGCGATCGTGTTGTAGGCGGGGTGGTAAGCGGACTCTCCCGACTCTGTGCGCACCTCCAGCCGAGCCCGCGTCGGCCCCGGCCCGAATCGGTACGTCAGATCGAGTCCGCCCTGCCACGACTCGGGCGCCGCTGACCCGCCGAGCGGCCGGAGAAGCGCCTCCGCGACACCGTACCCGACCGGAATCACGGGAATGCGCGCTACCCCGACCATTTGATCTTCTGGCACCCGTGGGGCTCCCGGCAGCGATGGACCCGCCGGCGTGGATGGATCACCGGTCGAATTGAGAACGCTCCCACGCTGGACCCCCCTGGCGGGTCGCATCGGACCGTCCGGGTACACGACTCCTCGGACGAAGCCGTCGTTCGCGGGATCCGAATAAAGCAGGAGACCGGCGGCCCCTCGTGCTTCGGCTTCTCTAGCCTTGATCCCCCTGAAAGATCTCCCATACCGGGCCAGGACGATCTTGCCTTCCACCGAGACGCCGGCCGAATCCAGGGTGCGATAGTCCGCCGGCAGACCGTAGCCAGCGAAGACGACCTCGGCCTCCGCGCTTCCCGATCCGGAATACGCATTGAACACGGGTACCGCATCGATGCCGGTCGCCGGGTCCTCCGACAGCGACGGCTCCGCCAGGTCGAACGTGGTGGGCTCCGGCCAACTTCGCTCGACCGACACCCGCAGCGGGTGGGGCATATACAGGACGAGCGAGTCGTATCCGCCGTCGATGCCTGCCGCCCCGTGCCACGCGACGACCGAGTCCCGGGTCGCCACTTGCCCCGGCGTGCCGGCCACGTGCGGCCGCGCGGCCAGCGTACTGGCCCAGCGACCTGCCGAATCCGGGTGGATCGCGTCCAGCAGGACTTGCTCGAACTCGGCCTGTGCCGCGGACGCCTGTGCGGAAAAGCCGGCGATCGACGAGGCATCCCGTTCACGCGTGGGCTCCTGCGCCAAGACGTCGCTCGGACCCATGACGGGCAGCGGGGCCAGCGCGCACATCAAAGCGGCCGAGGCCCGACCCGGGATTCGCAGCTTCACGTCGCGAGTCCCTCCCGCTCGAGGTGCTCGTCTGCGCAGATCAGGCCGTGCAGCGTCAAGTAGGGATCCACCCGTTCGACGGTCCGACAGTGTGGTGCGATGACGCCAGCCAGCCCGCCGGTGGCGATGACGAGCGGCTCTTCGGGATCCCATTCCTCGAGGATGCGCCGTACGATCCCGTCGATCCCGTCGACGATCGAGTAAAAGACACCGGACTCCAGGCAGGTGACGGTGCGCCGACCGATCACCTTCTCGGGCACCCGGATCTCGACCGATGGCAGCTTCGAGGTAAACTCGTGCATCCGGTCGATTCCCGCCCTCGGCCCCGGGGCGATCACTCCCCCCAGAAAGACTCCGTCGGCCGTGATGCAATCGAACGTGGTCGCCGTTCCCAGGTCCACTACGATGGTATTGCGAGCGTAGAGACATCGAGTCCCAAGCGTATTCACGATCCGGTCGGCCCCAACGGAAGCGGGCTCGTCGACGTCGAGCGTCACGGGCAACGGCGAGGACGCATCGATCCGGCGACTCGGTATCCCAAGCCCGTCGAACGCTTCATCCCAGGAACGGTCGATCGCCGGAACGACTGATGCGATGACGGCGCGCTCGATCGCGGCTGGGGTCTCGACCGCGGAAGCCAACAGTCCGCCCAACATGAGCGCCATCTCGTTGCCAGTCGGGTGTCGCTGCGTGCTGACCCGCCAGCTCCTCTGAACCTCCGACCCGGAATAGAGCCCGAGAAGGGTCTCGGTGTTCCCCACATCCACGGCCAGGATCATTGTCAGCCTCCTCGTGTCCCGGACGGCTGATCCGCCCATGGGTCGATCACACCGTCGCCGACTCTTCTCAAGGCCCCGCGGTCCGGCCGGAATAGCAGCGCCCCGTCAGGGGCAATCCCCACGCACGTTCCTCGCTGCCCGCTCGCATCGCCCGGCATCGTCAACCGGGCACGACGATCTCTCAGCCAATCGTACCGGTCCACGCGAGCCAGCAGATCACCCTCCAGCGTCGCCGGCGCAGCCGGAAGCCAGGTTTCGAGTCCGGCGACCACGCAGTCCGCCACCTCCGCGAGTGAGGCCTTCCCACCCGTCACCGTGTCGATCGCCGTTGCCATACCCGAGAGCTCCTTCGGGGCCGAGCGTCCGAGGGGACGCACGTTGATGCCGACTCCCACGACCAGATAACGCGGCCGTGACTCGGACCAGGATGCTTCGGCCAAAACGCCCCCGATCTTCTTCCCGGCGGCGACCACGTCATTCGGCCACTTGAGGCCCGGCGCCAGGCCCCGAAAACCTGCGTCGAGCCGCTCCACCACGCCGAGGCCGGCGAGGATGGAGAGCATGGCTGGGTGCGCGAGATCCACGGGTCGCAGAATCATGCTGAGATACACTCCCGCATCTCTCGGCGAATGCCACTCGTGCCCGGCGCGTCCACGGCCGGCGGACTGCTCCCGGCAAAGCACCAACGTCCCCGCCGGGTACCCATCTTCCGCAAGATCGCCCGCCGCTGCGTTCGTCGAGTCGATCTTGCCGTACAACACGACGGACTCCCGCCCCCACCGGGCCCGCAAATCCTCGATGGACTCTCCGGCCCAATCGTTCGTGGTTCTCCTGCTCATCGGTCGGTCACCAGAAGAGAAAGGTCCAGGGCAGGCGCTGAATGCGTGAGCGCGCCCACCGAGATGTAGTCCACTCCCGTGCGGGCGATGTCCCGCACGCTGTCGAGGGTCACGCCCCCGGACGCTTCGATCCGGGGACGGGGAGCGGGGGCATTCCTGATCATCGCCACCGCCGCCCGCAGCTCCGCGACCGACATGTTGTCGAGCATCACCCGATCGGGAGCGCACCGGACCGCTTCCTCGAGCTCTGCCTCGTTCGTGACTTCCACCTCCACTTCGAGGCCCTCTCGACGTGCGTTCGGTTGCGCCGCCTCGATCGCCGCCGCCACACCTCCGGCCGCGCGAATGTGGTTTTCCTTGATCAGGACCATATCGTAGAGGCCCCGCCGGTGATTCATACCACCGCCCGCGGCGACCGCGTACTTCTCGAGCGTCCGCCATCCCGGCGTGGTCTTGCGAGTGTCCGCGACCCGGCATCCGGTACCGGCAACGGCCTCCACGTACCGCGCCGTCAGGGTCGCCACCCCGGACAGTCGAGCCAGGAAGTTGAGCGCCGTGCGCTCGGCCGCCAGGATCGAGCGCAGAGAGCCGGACACCCACACCAGAGTCTCGCCGGGCCCGACCCTCGTGCCATCCGACGCCTGCACCGCGACTTCCAGGTTCTCGTCCGCGATCGTGAAAGCTCTCGCCGCCACGCCGGCACCGCACACCACGCCATGCTCTTTCGCGAGGATCCTGGCTTCGCCCACGAGGGCCGCCGGAATCGTCCACTCGCTGGTCCGGTCCCCATCGCCGATGTCCTCTTCCAGCTCCCGGCGAATCAGCGGGTCCGCGACCCTCACGATTTCCTCACTCATCGGAGCGCCGGGTGGAAGGCCGCAGCAACCAGGTACGCCGAGCCAGCGGCCCAGCAATACCACGCAAACCGGTAGAACGCGCCGGTTTCCAGCATTCGGACGAAAAGCCGAATCGCCGCGACTCCGCCGACCAGCGCTGCGGCGAATCCGGCCCCGAGAACCAGGGATTCCAGGCCATCTGGGCCCGCAGCGTCCCGGAGCTGAAGGAGACCCGCCCCGAGGATGGCGGGAACCGACATGAGGAAGGAAAACTCGGCTACGGCCACCGGGTCGACACCGCGCCATGACCCCATCGCCACCGTCGCCCCCGATCGACTGATTCCCGGAAGGATCGCGGCAGCCTGGGCGACCCCGATCCACACAGACTGCCCGACCGACGGCGACGGGCTCTCTGCCCGGGGCGCCGTGAGCCTGACGGAGTAGACGATGAAGCCGGTAACGATCAGCAGAACCGCCGCAATCAAGGGCTTACCGAAAGCGGCCTCGAACCAATCCCGCCCCAGGACGCCGGCGGTTCCGGCCGGGACCGATGCCAGGGCCAGCAGTCCGAGATAGATCCACGACGCCCGATCTCCGCGCACCGCTCCGGTGGCAAGCGACGCCACGCGCCCGCGGTACACCCAGAGCACAGCGCACAGGGTCGCCAGGTGCACCGTAACCTCAAATGTCACGCCCGGCAGCCGGATGCCCAGCAGCGCCTGCCCGAGCACCAGGTGACCACTGCTCGAGACCGGCAGGAATTCGGTCAGCCCCTGGATGATTCCGAGGGCGATCGCCTCGAGAACGCTCACCGCGACGACCCTTCGAGCACTTCTTGATAGAAGCGCTCATACATCGGCACGATCAACGCTGCCGAGTATCGGCGGACGGCCGCGTCCCTGGCCGCCCGTCCGAACGAAGACCAGAGATCCGCGTCGGTCAGTAGCTGCACGGAACTCGCCGCCATTGCCTCGACCGCACCCACGGGATGCAGGTACCCGGTGACGCCGTGATCCACGACCTCCGCCAGCCCGCTGCCTCCGGTACCCACGACCGGAACCCCGCTGGCAAGCGCTTCCAGCGCGACAAGACCGAATGACTCCTGTTCGGAGGGCAGCAGGAACAGATCCGCGCAGGAAAGGAGCCCGGCCACGGATTCCAGCTTCCCCAGGAAGACGATGTCCTCGAGGACTCCCAGGCGGCTCGCCAGTTCCGTGACTGACGCCCTCTCGGGACCATCGCCGACGAACACTAGGCGCGATTCCACTTCCTGTCGGATGCCCGCGAAGATGCGAACCACATCGTCCACCCGCTTCACCTTGCGGAAGTTCGAAATGTGCATGACGATCTTCTCGCCGTGTGGGGCGAGCGCTCTCAGGTGGCAGTCATCGCGGCCCGGCTTGTAGATCTCGGGATCGACGAAGTTCGGCACCACGCGGATGTCGAGCTTGTCGCACTGGAACGCCTGGTGCGTCTCCTGCCTCAGGTACTCGGACACGGCGGTGACCCCGTCCGATTGCTCCACCGAGAACCGGGTGATGGACCAGAACGAGGGATCCTGCCCGACCAGCGTGATGTCCGTCCCGTGCAGGGTCGTCACGACTTTCAGGTTCCGACCCTCCTTCCTCAACATCTGGCCGGCTACCCAGGCCGCCTCGGCGTGCGGAATGGCGTAGTGAGCATGCATGATCTCCAGGTCATGCTGGCGCGCCACTTCGTGCATCCGCACCGTGAGGGCCAGGGAATACGGCGGGTATTCGAACAGTGGGTAGTGCGGGACTTCCACCTCGTGGAAGAAGAGCCCCTCGTGAAACGAGGTGAGACGAAACGGCTGCGCGTAGGTGATGAAGTGGATCTCGTGACCTCGCGCGGCGAGCTCTATACCGAGTTCCGTAGCGAGAGCGCCAGACCCGCCGTACGTCGGATAACAGGCGATTCCGATCCTCATGGTCTTTCAGAGTCGCTCATGGGCTGGTTCTCCCGTGGGTTCCATTCCCCATCGATAGTTCTTGTCCAGTCCGCCGCTATTGCGCGTGCCAGCTCCGGGATATCCACGTTTGCGTCCACCCGGGTTGCGTCGTCTTCGAGCTGGTGCCTGAGCCAGGTGCGCTGCCTCCTGGCGTATTGCCACGTATCCCGAACGATGGCGCTTACGGCTTCGTCGCGCGAGATCTCCCCTGCCGCGAACCGCCACGCATCGAGGTAGCCGATCGACGTCATCCCGGGCGAACCCGGGCCATGGCCGCTGGCCGCGAGCGCCCGCACCTCTTCAAGCCAGCCGGAATCGAGCATCGAACGCACCCGCTTTTCGATCCTGGCCCGATGAAGATCGGGGTCGAGCTGAAGCACCCAGGTCCGGGCCGGCACCGGGTCGCCCTCGGGCTCCGCATGGCTCTGCCACCATGTCAGGC
>JABDQB010000008.1 GCA_013042495.1 Gemmatimonadota bacterium | reverse complement strand
CTCCTTTGCGGTGCCGTCAGTCCGTAGTCGTCTCGGTCACTCCTCGGGGCACCGCGGGCTGCGACAGCGGCGAGACCTGGCGCGGGGCGAGATCCGCGCCCGCAAACTCTGCCGTCTGGATCGCCCTTCCTGGGAACAGGCCAGCCACCAGCACGATCACGGCCGCGGCGACCGCGGCGAGGCGGAAGGCAGCCCCGGAGGCCGCGGGAAGCTCGGCATCAGCGGGTGCCACCTCGAAGTACATCTTCCAGATGACCCGGAGGTAGTAGTAGTACGACACGAAGCTCGTCAGCACGAGTATGACCGCGAGCCCTACATGGCCAGCTTCCACGGCCGCCAGGAGCAAGTAGAGCTTGCCGATGAAGCCACCCGTCGGCGGAAACCCGGCCAGCGACAGGAGGAACACGACGAGGAGCGCGCCGAGTAGCGGTCGACGCCAACCCAGGCCCCGGAAGTCGGCCAGGCCACTGCGTGAGTCTCCTGGACCCGAGACCACGCCGACGAGGGCAAACGCGCCGAGCGTCATGACGGCGTAGACGGCCAGGTAGAGAAGCGCCGCAGATCGACCCGACGCACTGCCCACGACCACGCCTACGAGCAAGTAGCCAGCGTGTGCGATGGACGAGTACGCCAGCATGCGCTTGACGTTGTCCTGTGCCAGAGCGACGAGGTTCGGGACGATCATGGTCAGCACGGCGAGCCACCACAGCACGATGCCCCAGATAGGCTGTGCTGGAGCAAGCTCAACCGTGACAATGCGGAGCAAGGCGGCAAACCCGGCCGCCTTCACACCGGCCGCCATGTAACCCGTGACCGGTGTCGGGGCTCCTTCATAGACGTCCGGTGTCCACATGTGGAACGGAACCGCCGAGACCTTGAAAGCGAAGCCGATGACCACGAGCGCCACCCCGGCATACAGGAGGAAGTTCCCTTCCGCCGCTCCGCGCGCCACCTCGGACGTCACGAGAGCCAGGTTCGTGCTTCCCGTGGCCCCGAACAGCAGCGCGATCCCGTACAGGAGGAAGCCACTCGCGAAGGCTCCCATGAGGAAGTACTTGAGAGCGCCCTCGGCCGATCGCGGATCTGTGCGGTTGAACCCGGTCAGAACGTAAACCGACAGCGACATCAGTTCGACAGCCACGAAGACGACGATCAGGTCACGTGAACCCGCAAGGAGCATCATTCCGACGGCCGCCATCAACATCAGGAAATAGAACTCGCCGATGTCCAGCCCTTCGCGCCGCAAGTAGTCGAAGGAAAAGAGCAGTCCCAGGACCGTGGCTCCAAGAATGACGAAGTTCATCGCGACCCGGAACGCATCCATCGCAATCATGCCGCTGCGAAAGGGTACCTCGAATTCCAACAGGTACCCGTTAGCCAGCAGCGCCAGCAGAACACCGGCCACGGCGGTCCACCGAACCCACGCTCGACTCGGCCCCGAGCGATCGCCACGCTGAAACACGTCCAGGGTCAACACGAGCAACCCCGTCGCAGCGAGGATCACTTCCGGCAGCAATGCCCACAGGTAGTCGATCGGAGAACTGAAGTCCAGGATCACCTATCTATCCCCTCTATCTACTCGTCGAGGCCGAGGATCGGCATGCGGTCGAAGCGTTCGTCGGTCCCGCCCATGACGGCCGGTGCCGAAACGGCGCGGCGCTCCACCTGATCGATCAACGCATCCACCGATGCAGCCGTCCGGGAGAGGAACGGTTGGGGGTATACGCCGATCAGAACGATCATGATGAGGGCGGGTGCCAGGACCAGTCGCTCGCGAGCTCCAATGTCGGCCAGGCTCTGGTTCTCCTCCTTGTCCACCTCGCCGTAAAGCATCCTCTGTACCATGGGTAGCATGTACGCAGCCGCGAATATCACGCCCGTCGCTGCAATGAACGCAGCCACTGGATACTTCTGGAACGTCCCGATAAGGATCAGGAACTCGCCAATGAAACCGTTCGTCCCCGGGAGCCCGATCGAGCTGAGTGCGACCAGCAGGAAGGCAGCCGCGAACACGGGCATCACCTTGGCCACTCCGCCGAAGTCCTCGATCATGCGGGTGTGACGCCGTTCGTACAGCATTCCGATCAGAAGGAAGAGGGCCCCCGTGGAGATACCATGATTCACCATCTGAAGGATTCCGCCCTGGATTCCCTGCGTGGTCAGGGAGAACAGCCCCATCATGACGAAGCCCAGGTGCGCGATCGACGTGTACGCCACGAGCTTCTTCGCATCGGGCTGCACTGCTGCCACCCAGGCCCCGTAGGTGATGCCGATCAGGCTCAACACCATGACTGTCCCCACGACCGCCGGACTCATGGCAGCGTGCGAGAAGAACGGCATCGCGAACCGGAGGAATCCATACGTGCCCATCTTCAGGAGCACTCCAGCAAGGATGACGGAACCGGCGGTGGGGGCCTCGACGTGCGCGTCGGGCAGCCACGTATGGAACGGGAACAGAGGAACCTTGATCGCGAACGCGAGCGCGAAAGCCGAGAACAGCACGAGCTGCAAGTCGCGGGCAATCGGCAGCTGCACCAGGTCATTGTACGCGAAGGTGATCACGCCGAACTGCCGATAGTACAGGAACACGATCACCACGATCGCGACCAGCATGAGCAGTGACCCGATGGCCGTGAAAAGGAAGAACTTCACGGCCGCGTAGATCTTCCGCTTCCCTCCCCACACTCCGATGATGAAGTACATCGGAATGAGCATGATCTCCCAGAAGACGAAGAAGAGGAACATGTCCAGGGACACGAAGACGCCGATCATGGCCGTCAGGAGAAGCAGCAGCATGGCATAATACGCACGCTGGTTGCGCTGGATGTACGTGTACGAGCCCAGAATCGCGAGTGGCGTTACGAACGTCGTGAGAAGGACCATCAGGATCGAGATACCGTCGATCCCGACGGTGTATCCGATTCCCCAGGCCTCGATCCACGGAACCGAGACGTAGTTCTGTATCGCAGCCGTCCCCGAGCGGAACGTCCAGAACAGGGGCAGCGAGACCAGGAACGCGACCACGCTCGTAAGCATTGCCACGTGCCGGGACTGCTCCTCGCGCACGATGAGGCAAGCCGCCGCACCCGCCAGGGGCAGGATCAGCAGCAGGCTCAGGACCCAGTGGCTCTCGAAGATATTGCTCAACGCTCTATTCGCTTGCTGGGTGCGTCATCGCAGGAGCAGCGCCAGAATCAGCACCACGCCTGTCACGAACCAGAACATGTAGCCAGCGACCCGCCCCGTCTGGAACAGGCTTCCCACCCATCCCACCATGCGGGTACCTGAGGCCAGCGCGTTCAACGTGCCGTCGATGAGCCCGGCGTCCACGATTCTCCAGCACCCGCGCCACATGGCCAGAAGCGGTAGGATAATCACTCGATCGTACAGCTCGTCGACGTACCACTTGTTGTACAAAATGCCTGCGAACCCGGTCGGCGCCTCGGACTCGCCCGCCGGGAGGTACCTCCGGTGCACGAGCGCCCTGAACGTCAGGAGCACTACGGCCAACGCGACGACCGTCGAGATGACGGCCCACACGGCCTCGCCTCCGCCCAGCGGCGACTCGTGCGCCTGCTGGAATCCGTGCTCCAACATGACGTGCCTCGCGGGCTCCATCACCGGCTCCAGCCAGTGGTGGAGCGCATCCACCCCCGGCAGCACCGGGAGGGCCTCCGGAATCTGGATCCAGCCACCAAACACCGAGAGGACGGCCAGAATCACCAGCGGGACCCACATGACGGCCGGCACTTCTCGGATATGAGGCTTCGCGTCCGCCCCGCTGCGATTCTCGCCGTGGAAGGTCAGCACCATCAAGCGCGTCATGTACGCCGCCGTGAGCACGGCCGCCAGCAGCGAAACCACCCACAACACGGAGTAGCCGTACGAGCCGGCGCTCCAGATGATCTCGTCCTTCGAGAAGAAGCCGGCGAACGGGAAGATGCCTGCGATCGCGACGGTCCCTATCCACATGGTGGCCCACGTGATCGGCATCAGGTTCTTCAAGCCACCGTAGTTTCGCATGTCGTTGGGATCGTCATGGCGGTGCACCTGGTGGAGCGCATGGTGCATTGCATGAATCACAGCGCCGGAGCCGAGGAACAGCAGCGCCTTGAAGAACGCGTGCGTCATCAGGTGGAACACTCCCGCCGTGAAGGCACCGATACCCACGGCGACGAACATGTACCCCAACTGGGAGACCGTGCTGTACGCCAGGACCTTCTTGATGTCGTACTGCTGTGTGGCGATCGTGGCCGCAAACAGAGCAGTCCCGGCTCCGATCGCAGCTACGACTGCCTGGGAAACAGGTGCCATGGCGAACAGCACCCCGGAGCGCGCCACCATATAGACCCCTGCCGTGACCATCGTCGCGGCGTGGATCAGGGCGGACACCGGAGTCGGCCCCGCCATGGCATCCGGCAGCCACACAAACAGGGGTATCTGCGCCGATTTACCGGTGGCCCCGAGGAACAGCAGCAGAGTGGTCAGGG
>JABDQB010000003.1 GCA_013042495.1 Gemmatimonadota bacterium | reverse complement strand
ACCTGACTCGGGTCGCGTGGTCGTGGCCGGGCACGACAACATCTCCAGCCCGATCCAGGCCAGACAGTCGCTCGGCTTCGTTCCCGATCGACCCTTCGTGTATGACAAACTCACGGGCGCTGAGCTTCTGCGCTTCTCGGCCGGCCTGTACGGTCTCACGGGACCGGAAGTCGAGAAGCGAATCGATGAGTTACTGGATCTTTGGGACCTGACTCCGTGGAAGGACCAGCTCGTCGAGTCCTACTCACACGGCATGAGACAGAAGTTGATCCTCTCGTCCGCCCTGATCCACCGACCCCCGGTGCTGGTCATCGACGAGCCGATGGTGGGGCTCGATCCGCGCTCGGCCTGGCTGTTAAAGGACGTGTTGCGGACTTTCGCGGACAATGGCGGTACGGTGCTCGTGTCGACGCATACGCTCGAACTCGCGGAGAGTCTCTGCGACCAGCTGGCCGTGATCGACCGGGGTAGAGTGGTGGCATCGGGTTCGATCGATGACTTGCGCCGCGAGGCCCGCTCCGAGACCGCCGGGCTGGAGGAGATCTTCTTGAAGATCACTCGCGGTGCGACGGACTCCGACATCGCCCGCGTCGTGGGAGACTGAGCCAGAAATGTCCGTACGGCGTGAGTTCCTGCTTCTCCTTTCTCCCAAGGTGCTGTCCGCCAGGAGGCGCGGGGTGGCGGGAAGGGGCCGGTGGGGCCGCGCTGCCATGGTCCTGGGCATCGGGGCCGCCGCCTGGCCCTTCATCTACCTGACGCTGACCCGTCTACTCACTACTCTCCGGGGCGTCGAGGAAGTGGGTCCCCTGCTTGCATCCAAGCTGCTGGCGCTTGGATTGCTCGTGTTTCTGGGGATCCTGCTGCTGTCAAACCTGATAGCGGCCCTGTCCAGCTTCTTCTTGTCCCGGGATCTTCCCTGGATTCGAGCGGCGCCGGTGGACTGGTTGTCGGTCTACCTCTCACGCCTCACGGAGACGCTGGTCAGCTCTTCGTGGATGGTCGCTCTGATGCTGGTGCCGATGCTGGCTGCCTACTGGAGAGTCTACGACGGAGGATGGAGCTTCGCCGCTCTGTCGGCGTTGGCCGTCGCGCCGTTTCTGATCATCCCCGCGGCTATCGGGAGCGCGACGACTCTTCTGCTCGTGCGCCTGTTTCCGGCACGCCGATCGAAGGACATCCTCGGCATCATCGCCGTGGTGGCCGTGGGGCTCGTGGTGTTGTTGTTGAGGGTGCTCCGGCCGGAGCGGCTGGTGAACCCGGAGTCGTATCGCAACCTCGTCGATTTCATGGCTGCTCTTCGCGGCCCATCATCTCCCTGGCTGCCGTCGCAGTGGGGAGCGGACACCCTCGCCGGATTCCTGCACGGCAATTTCGATCCGTTCTTGCTGGTCCTGCTGTGGACGACCGCGTTGGGTACGGCGACGGTCGGGGCCCTGCTGCACCGGAGCCTCTATCCAGCCTGCTTCACCCGCGCTCAGGAAGGGACCGAGAACCGGATCCGTCAACATGTCGCATGGACGTGGCTGGAACGCGCGATGCGCCGCGCCTCGCTGCAGCGGCAGCAGCTCGTGATGAAGGACGTGCGCATCTTCTTCCGGGACACGACCCAGTGGTCCCAGTTGATCATTCTCGGGGTGTTGGTCGTGGTCTATGTCTACAACATGCGCGTGCTTCCCCTGAGCTCGGGCGAGATGATCACCCGCTATCTCGTCACCCTCGTCGTGTTCCTGAATCTGGCCCTGTCGGGTTTCGTTTTGGCGGCGATCGCTGCCAGGTTCGTGTTCCCGGCCATCAGCCTCGAGGGCCAGACACTCTGGCTCCTGGGGTCGGCGCCCCTGGAGGCCCGGACCATTATGGGGACGAAGTTCTGGGTGGGGGCCGTACCGCTGGCCTCCCTGGCGCTGATCCTCACCGGATTCACCAACTACCTTCTCGGAGTGCCCGCCGGATTGGCCGTTCTGTCACTGGCGTCGACCGTGGCGCTCAGCCTGGCCTTTGCGTCCCAGGCACTGGTGTGGGGTGTGTATTACCCGGAATTCGAGTCCGAGAACGCGGCACAGATTCCCACGTCGATCGGAGGATTGCTCTTCATGCTCGGTGCGATCGTGACCCTGGGATGCGTCCTGGCGCTGCAGGTGTGGCTGCTGCGCGGATTCCTCATGTCGGGGTTGCCTGGCAGAGAGCCTCGAGATCCCCTGCTGATGGAAGTCGGGCTGGCGCTCGCCGGAACCCTGTTCGTGTGCGCGATCGGGGGGATTCTGCCGTACCGGGCCGCGGTCCGCCGTCTCGACCGACTCGATTTCTGAAGAACCCGGCAGAGATGGGCTCCCGGATCAGTCGAGCCCGGCCATCGAGTGAGCCGCGTTTTCACGGAACTCCCGGAGTCGCTGGCGCGCGTCGCGCATCTCGGCATCCGTGAACAGTCCCTCCTGCTGCGCCAGCAGCAATTCCTCGCGTTGGCTCTCGGTAAGAAGACCCATTTCAACGGCGAGCTCACCGAACTTCTTGCCGGGCTGCTTGCGCTGCTCGAGCAGCACGCGGGCGACCTCGGCCGGCGAAAGCAAGTCGCGGACGAGAGCCACCGTGCCCAACGCGAAATGGCGTGGGACCGGTACTTCGTGGACTGGTGCGCGATAGGACTCCTCGCCGGGTGTCAGCGGAGGGACCGGCATCGCCGGATCCGACGCCGCGAGCCCGGAAATCGCCGACGGTGACTCGCCCGCGTCCTCTTCGTCGACCATGGCGTGGCCAGACTCTGAGCCCCCGAGGGATTCGGCGGGAGGGACGACGGCATCGGGCTCCGCGGAACCGCGGGCGTCCGGTGCAGCTTCCGGCTCCGAGACGCCGGGTGTGCTAATCGGTTCCGGCTCGGGCTCAGCCTCGGGAGAGGGTCGCGGATCCGAAACCGGTACTACCGCATCCAACCGTTCGGGCGATTCCCGATCCACCGGCATCGCGGGTACCAGGTCTTCCATGTCGCCAGACGGTGTGTCCGTGGTGTCTATGAACCGCTGGAGAACCTCCCATTGGGCGTCCAGCAGCCGTTGCTGGCGCTTCTGGTTGTCGAGAAGGAAACGGATGCTGAACAGATGAAGTGCGTACAGCCCGAGCGCGGCCGCTGCCGCGGCAAGCGTCCGATTCTGACCGAACCACGCCATCCCCGCGACGACCACCGCGACGGCGGCGACGGCAGAAAGATAGTGCCCGCTGTGCTCTCGATCGGCATTGTCGCCGATTATGGCCATCGAGATGCCTCCATCCGCTGACATCCGCCTCCCCGCTCATGCGAGGGGCCACGAGTCGCCGGGCGCAGCTACTCGAGGTTCAACTCGGAGTCCGGTTCGCGCGAGCGTACCGAACGCTTCCGACGCCCGATGTTTGCATCTCGCGTGCCAGCGATGGCTCAGCGTTGTCTGAGAATGCGCCAGGTGTCCAGGATCTCGTCGCCCTCAACCACGAAAAAGCCGTCAAAACAGGCCACGGTGAGGCACGAGTGGTTGGGAAGGACCCGGAGGAGGGTGCCGACGTCGAGGGCGCGGGACACGATCCCGTGCTCCTGACTGAGCGAGGTCAATCGGGCATTTCGCCGCACCTTTGCCGGGGTCCCCTCGTCCAGGATCTCGCCGAAGCTGCGGCGTCCCAGGTGTGCCGGACCGGGGTCCAGGGACAGGGCGAGCGCTCCGGCATCCACGACAGAGGTTCCGCGATCCCGACTGCTTGAGACGACCGAGGTGAGGACCGTGGCAGCACACTCGCCCACGTCGCACGATCCGAGCAGCACCTGGGTGTAATCGTGGAGCGCATAGTTGCCGGGTCGAACCTCGGTCATGCCCTGGAGCGTTCGATATGCGGACATGGAAGGAGTGCTCCCGACGCTCACATCGGCGACGGGCGTGCCACCGGCCGCCAACGCCTCGGCGACGTCGGCCATGGTGCTCCGCTCCAGCTCCGAAATCCGAACCATGTCGTCGCGCGAATCGGCGCGGTACGCATCACCTGAATGAGACAAAATGCCGGCCAACTCGAGTCCGCCCTCGAGCACCCGCTGGGCTATTTCATGCGGTGCCGACGTCCCGGGGTCGAGCCCCGCCCGCCCGTAACCGCAGTCGATCTTGAGCCACACGCGGAAGGGAGCCCCCGTAGCGATCAGCGCCTCGGCGGACTTCGTCGAATCAACGACTACGCCCAGGCTTACTCGATCAGCCAGGTCCACGGCTTCCTGCAGCCTTCCCAGCACCACCGGGAACGCCCAGGTGATGTCATCGAAACCGGCATCGGCGAATGCCCGGCCTTCGGCGAGCGTGGAGACCGTTATCCCGTGGGCGCCGAACGCCCGCTGAGCCATGCCGATCTCGACGCACTTGTGCGTCTTGACATGAGGTCTCAACCGTACGCCCAGATCATTGCATCGTTCGGACATTCGCCGGAGGTTTCCCTCCAGGACTTCGATGTCCAGGAGCAGCGCCGGGGTCGGAATGTCGTGGATCGTGGACATGAATCGATTCTATCACGCTCCGCCTGTCGCTGCCACGAGGGATCCGGCCGTCGTGGTGCGGTCCGGAAATTGAAGGCACTCGATCGAAACGGGTGGTGAACGGGTCGCAGACCCGATGTGACCCGTGGAGGCCGCCAGTCGTCTTACGGGTGACAACTCGACGCGAGGTCCGATATCCGACACGTTTCCGATGCCGAATTGGTAGACCGGGCCCTGAAAGGGTCAGATCGGGCGTTCGGCGAGATCGTTCGCCGGTATCAGGATCTACTGTACCGTCATGCCGAAAGGATGACGGGACGCCGGGACGACGCCGAAGACGTGGTGCAGTCCGCATTCATAAAGGCGCATCGCAACCTGGGGAAATGCAGGGACCCTGAGAGAGTCGGCGCCTGGCTGTTTCGGATCGGAGCCAATTCGTGCAAGGATCATCTGAAGTCGAAACGGACCACCGTTCCCGTGGAAAGGCTGCCGGACCTGGTCGCGACCGATGGCGATCCGGAGCGCGAGGCTGACCTGGGCAGGGTGCGGACTGACATCGAGCGTGCGTTGCATAGCCTCGCGGTCGAGCATAGAGAAGCCTTCCTGATGAAGCACGTCGAAGGCTGGTCGTATGCGGAAATGTCGGAGACGCTGGACGTATCGGTTCCGGCGCTCAAAATGAGGGTACACCGGGCTCGGGAAGAGCTGCAGGGATTACTCCAGTCGTACGGGAGTTGACCATGGACAGCCGGTTGCAGGCCTATCTGGATGGAGAGCTCCCCCTGGAGGGGCTGCCCGCGGAGCTGAGAGCGAGGGCGGAAGAGTGGGACGGACTGCTCGAGGATATTCGGGCGACTTCGCCAACCGGTGCTCCGCTGGGCCTGGATACCCGTGTGCTGGCCGCTCTTGAAGGGGAGCGGAACGCAGGCCCAGCGGGGTGGCTTGCGTGGCTGCTTCGTCCGAGAATGGTGCCCGTCCCTCCGGCCGCAGTGCTCGCGGGGGCGGCGGCCGTGGTCCTGGTTCTCGGCCTCTTCGGTCTTCGAGATGACGGCACGATCGCTGACTCTCGTGTGTACGTTCAGTTCGTCGTCGACGCGCCCACGGCCCAGACGGTTCACCTGGTTGGAGACTTCACCGAATGGCAGCCCACCGTCGAGCTCGACGACGCGGATGGAGATGGCATTTGGTCGGGAAGGGTCCCTCTACTGCCGGGCGTGCACGAGTACATGTTCGTGATCGACGGGGCGGACTGGGTCACGGACCCCCACGCGGCCAGCTACCAGGACGACGGGTTCGGGCAGCAGAACGCCATCGTCGCCGTTTCGACGCTCAACGGCACCTGAGTTCCTCGAGCGACGGACCTGCCCGGCGCCGCAGCGTGATGGGGACGGCCGTGTTGCCCGCGCTCCTGCTGTGTGTGCTGAGCGGTGAGCCGGCGTCCGCTCAGCAAACGGCTCTCTCGCTCGATCTCGGGGCTTCCTATTCTCTTCCTCCTGCGGGCGGAATCGGAATCGCGAGCACGTACGCGAACGGCGGTCTGCGGTTCGGGGGCTCATTCGGAGCCGGCGGGTTCTTCAGCGCCGCCGGAATCGGCGGCCTCGCGCTGAGCGAAGAGGGCGCCAGCTGGGCCTCCGCTCTGGGGGGAGTCGGCTGGCTGCAGCCGGTCTCCAGGAACGTATCCCTGGGTATTTCGATCATGGGAGAGGCGTTCACCGTGGGTGAGCCCGTTCCCTATCGAGCGGCGTACGTCCAGGCGGAACCCGAGGTCGGGTTCGCGTTCGGCGGCACGGCGGTTCGCTTCAGCGGATACGGCGGTCTGGGCAACTCGGAGGTGACCGTATTCGAGACCTTCGTTCGGGATACCCGGTTCGGTCCGCGTGTATTTCAGGTCGGTTCCATCGTAGCTTCGAACTTGTGGGCCTGGGGCGCCGCTGCGGAAATCGCGCAGGAACTCGGAGTTGTGGCTCCACGCCTTGCCGTTGAGGCCTACGACAGCCCGCAGGGGCCATATGCCGTCGGTCGACTCGGAATCGAAGTGCGTTCGGAGCCGGGGACGTTCTACGCAGAAGGAGCGGTGTGGGATACTCCGGATGGTCAGGAAATCGTGTTGCGAGCAGGCCTGAGGGTCTTAACGGGGGGGAGAGCGACCGTCCTCGCGTCGGGCGGACGATACGGGCCTGACCCGCTGCTGGACTCGCCCGCGGCGGGAGGTCTCGGCGCCAGTGTGAGCCTCGAGCTGGCACGGGTCGGTCCGGCACCGGAACTGACCTGGCGGGTCCTGGAGAACGGCCAGCCGACTCTCGTTCTGGAGCTCAGGTCTCCGGATGCCAGTCGAATCGAGTGCGTCGGCGAGTTCACGAGGTGGGACCCGGTACCGATGCTCCGGGACGGCGAGGTCTGGCGGGTCACGCTTCCGATCACGCCCGGTGTGCACCATTTCGGGTTCTTCGTCGACGGTGAGTGGTATGTGCCGTCGCAGGCCCCCGGTCTGACGAAGGACGAGTGGGGGGGCGTTCAGGCGACGCTCTTCGTCAGCGAGCAGGATTCCTTGCCGGATGTGACGCCATGAGCCCGGAAGTCGTCTTGAAGACGAGTGGACGGAACGTGTTCCGCGTTCGTCCGACAGGATATGCCATGAATATGCAGAGATTCAGCCTGATTCCCGGAAAGCGGCACGCCCTGGTGGGGCTGGTCGCCGTCGCCCTCGCGGTCGCATTTCCACCGCAGGTCTCGGCACAGGAGACCGACGCGCGGAGGCTCGAGGAAGCCATGCCGCCGGAATACGCGGCCCGGGTCAGGGAGATCGCTCGCGAAGCACGTGATGCGGGCGTTCCTCCCGGACTCATCGCGCGGAAGGCCTTCGAGGGGGCGGCTAAGGGCTATCCACCCGAGCGCGTGGTTGCCGCCCTGGATGCGTATGCGGGTCGTCTGCGAGAGGCGAGGGATATCCTGGGTCCTGACCGGAGGCCGGCCAGCCTGGCCGCTGCCGCCGAGGCACTGCGCCGCGGGGTTCCGCGCGATGCGATTCGCTCCATGGCGGGCAGGCAACAGGGGGGTCGTGACCTGGCCGTGCCCCTTATCGTCCTCAGCGATCTGACCGAAGCGGGCGTACCTACAACCAACGCGCTCGAAATGGTCAACTCCGCGATGGACAGAGGGGTCCGGAGCGATCAAATGCTGGGGCTCTCTGCGGCGGTCCGGCGACGGATGCAGCAGGGCGCGGATTGGCGCACGGCGGTCGATCAGGTTCGCCGTCGGGCGGCGGACCTGTCCCGGCAACGGGACCGCCAGTTGCAGCCGGATGGCGCCGGCCAGCGTCGGACGCCAAGCCGGAGGCCGGACGGTGCCACGCCCGTGCCGCCCGGAAGCGAACCGCCGCACCGAACGCGAGACGGTGGCTGAGAAGGGCTCCCCCTGACCCTGGCCGCCACCCTGCCGGAGTGACACGCACGCCCCGCCGTCCGACCATGAATTGAGGTCGGCCGGTTCATTCCGTATCTTCGCCAACCGGAATCTCACGAATCCAGAGGACTCTATCAGAGTTCGTCGGATGCGTGAAATCATCGAGAGGCGGAGAGTGCATTGACGACGAGCGTGCCAGAGGCCTTCGTGGCCGGGTCGGGGCGATACCTCCCCCAGAACTCCGTGGACAACTTCCAGCTCTACGAGATGGAATCGATCCGCCGTGCGTTCGACGTGGACCAGGCGCGGGCCTCGCTGCGCGGAATCGACCCTGATGAAGCGGCAGGTCTGGGTGCTGCCGGGGTATTCGATCGATGGTCGGTCCAGGTCACGGGAATCCGGGAGCGCAGAGTCATGG
>JABDQB010000002.1 GCA_013042495.1 Gemmatimonadota bacterium | reverse complement strand
GCCGCCAGCTCCCCGAGTCGAACGGCTCTTGTTTCGGCGTCTGCGTCGACAAGCTCGTCCCACAGCTTCTCGACGCGCTGCCACTCGTCGGAAGAGAAGATCGGCATTCACACACTCCCGTGACCTGGAGACCGAAACGTATGGGGCCTGAGGCACAGCCACCAAACGCTCGCCCTGACATCGCGGCCGGTTTCCGGGGTGTGTGTCCGGGATCGAGCCCGGTTTCCGTTCATACAGATGTCAGGACGGATTGGCCCCTGGTGGCCGGTCCCACGTTCCATCGACGCGGGAGTGATCATGCGGTTGAAGACTCGAGAAACCGGGTTCAGCAACAAAGGCACCGGGCGCCGGTCTCTGTTCGTGGCTTTGGCGTTGTCCCTTTCACTCGCCGGCTGGGGCTGCGGCGGCTCAGACAGCGGAGGCACAACGGATCCGCCCAACGACCCGCCGCCACCGCCGCCACCTCCCGCGGGGTCCTCCGACTTCAGCGGCAACTGGGATACGACCAACCTGGATGAAGTAGGAACTCCTTCCAGTCGCTACGCCATCACGCAGGACGGCGGCACACTGACCGGCGATGCTTACTGGCGGTGGAGAGGCGTCCTGGAGCGGGTCGGGCCCATCACGGGGACGATCGCGGCCGATGGTTCATTCGAGTGGACAGCCGTGATGAACGACAACGGATGGGATGGGACGGAAACCGTGACGGGCAAGTTCACGGGATCCTCAAGTTCCGTGTCCGGGGCCGCGATGCTGGCCTCAGCGGGGCCGTCTATCGAGTGGAAGTGGTACGCTCCCGACGGCAGCCTCCGAGAAGAAGGATCCACGAATCTCGAGAGGCCTTCACCCGTCATTCCGACGAACGGTGAGGGCCCGCTTGGAGAGGTGGGGCTGTGGCGCGGCGCCGTGCTACTCACGTCGGGGGGCAACTGCAACGCACAGGGATTCGCCTGGACCGTCGGTCTGGATGGCGGCCACGGCATCTGGGATCCGGCATTCACCGACGATGACGAATTCGTGGGCAACGTCTCAGGGCGTCGCATTCCGTACGACGGTGTCGTCGATCTTACCGCTGCCAACAACTTCGCCGACTTTCTCGGTTCGATTGGGGGCGATATTCAGGGGTTCGCCCTCACGACGGAGGAGTTCAATCTCGAACTGGAGTTCCAGGTGGTGGGAGGTGCGCTCGCGGGCAGCTACCTCGGCGTGGCCGTCGCGACTCAAAGCTCCACAGTTGTCTCGGGTACGGTCACACTCGACAGGCCAGGCTGCAAAGACAATTTCGGCTTGCACAACACGGGGTTGTTCACGCTTACCGGGCCGCCGCTCCAGCGACCGTGATGGACGGCGGTCGCTCGGCGGCCGCCCCTACCGCTATTCGGCCAGGGCCGTGTGCAAGCAGGCCCTGGCCTTCGTCCAGTCGCGTCTCACGGTTCGATCCGACACCCCCAGGGCCGCGGCCGTCTCCGGATCAGTCATGCCGGCGAAGAAGCGGCACTCGACGACTCGGGCCAAGCGGGGCGACATCTGCTCGAGCTCGTCGAGGGCATCTCCGATCGACAGAAGCTGCTCGGCCTGCTTCTCGGCCGGCGTCATCTCTTCGTCGAATGTGGCTTCCCTGACGCCACCGCCTCTCTTGGCCGCCGCGCGCCTCCGGGCGTGATCGATGAGGATCGTCCGCATGGCCGAGCCTGCGTAGGACAGGAAGTGGGCCCGGTCCTCGAACGAGATACCGCTTACGTCCACCATGCGGATGTAGGCTTCGTGGACGAGGCCCGCCGTGTCGAGGGTCTGGCTCTGCCGGCGCCCGAGCTGTCTGCGGGCTACGGCTCTCAGCTCTTCGTACACTTGGGAAAACAGCGCGTCGGCTGCCGCCTTGTCCCCCCCGCGGGCGTCGGTGATCGTCCGGGTCAGGGTCTCGCGCGAGTCGGTACTCAGGGAACCGCCACGCAGGTGAAGGAATCCAGAATCTCCTCCAGTTGCGTCATGTATTCGTACTTGCTGCGACGCGGATTCGGCGAGTAGAGCCACGCGTCGAGGTAGATCACGTCTCCTCCGCAGCGGACGGCGCGGGCCACGAACGGTCCCGCTGCCGGATAAGCGGCCCTGTCCTTCCAGGTTCCGCGGGCCTCGACCGCCTCTGACCCATTGAGTTCGAAGCTCCGGCCCGTGCCGAGCGTGACGTCGAAGTCCTGCGGGACGTTGTAGTGCGTGTCGTCGACCGACGCGCGCCACACATAGACCATCGACGGTGACATCGAATCGACTACCTCACCGCGCTGGATGAGGATGGACCTGATCAATTCGCTGGGATCCGGGTTGTCGTTCCGGATCAGCACGACGCCCCCACCGCGGTCCACCCGCTGGTACACGCGAGGGACCTC
>JABDQB010000510.1 GCA_013042495.1 Gemmatimonadota bacterium | reverse complement strand
CCCTGATCCTGGTCGAATTCGCCATGGGGCGGGAAACGAGGCGCGGTCCGGTCGGAGCCTTCGCCCGCCTGCTCGGGCGCGGTAGCGCGTGGATGGGGGCGTGGGTCGCGTTCACGGCCACGGCGATCATGTTCTACTACTCGGTCGTGATGGGCTGGACCATTCGGTACCTGTGGGGCTCGCTCACGCGCGGAATTCCGATGACCTCGCCGGAGGCGGCCACGGAATTCTGGCAGGGATACGCCGGCTCCGGAGCCGCCGTGGTGACGCACGGAATCGCGATGGGCCTGGGCGTAGCGGTCGTCGCCTTCGGAGTGCGCGGCATCGAGAGAGCCGCGCGTGTCCTCATTCCGACGCTCTTCGTCCTGGTCGTTGTCCTGGCGATACGCGCCGTCACGCTGCCGGGCGCGGAACGAGGGCTCGCGTTTCTGTTTACCCCGGATTGGGGCGACCTGCTCAGTGCGCGCATCTGGCTCGAAGCCCTGACACAGAACGCCTGGGACACGGGAGCGGGATGGGGGTTGATCACGGCTTACGCCGTATATCTGCGAAAGCACGAAGACACCACACTCAACGCGTTCGTGCTCGGCTTCGGCAACAACTCGGTCTCCCTGCTTGCCGGCATCATGGTGCTGTGTACGGCTTTCGCCATCATGCCCGAGGCCGCGGACACCATCGTCGGAGCGGGCAACGAAGGTCTCACGTTCATCTGGGTGCCCCAGCTTTTCGCCCGCATGCCCGCTGGAAACCTGTTCATGGTCCTCTTCTTCCTGGCCCTCGTGTTCGCGGCGTGGAGCAGCCTGATCTCGATGATCGAGCTCGCGTCGCGTGTGCTGATCGATTTCGGGCTGAGCCGGGCCCGCGCGATCCAGGTGGTGGCGATCGCCGGCTTCCTGTTCGGGATTCCATCGGCGCTCTCGATGGACTTCTTCAGGAACCAGGACTGGGTCTGGAGCGTGGGCCTGATGCTCTCGGGCCTCTTCTTCGCGGCAGGCGTGCTGCGCTATGGGGTCAATCGGTTCCGAACCCGGCTCGTGAATCGCGAAGGCAGCGACATCGTGATCGGACGCTGGTGGAACGCCGTCATGATATTCGTCATTCTCGAAGCGCTGGTGCTCCTCGGGTGGTGGCTCAGCCAGGCCGTCGACATGACGGACATCAGGGCGACTCTGACGCCGTTCTCCAGCTTCAACGTGGGAACCGTACTGGTGCAGGGCGGGGTAGTGGTCGCGGCTCTGCTCGCGTTCAATCGACGACTGGCGCGGCCTTTCGAGGGCGGAGACGACGCCTGAGCGCGCTCGCTGCCGGACACACGAATTACGGGGGTCGGATGAGGAAAGCGACACTCTTGCTGGCGGTATTGGTGGCGGCATGCTCCGGGCGGCAGGCGGAGCCGGCGGGGCCGGCGCCCACGCCACGTCCGGAAACGGTGGCCGAGGCGACGGGCGCAGACAACCTGCCAGAGGTCATCCTCCCGGATTCCCAACTCACCGATGAGGATCGGGCGGCGATTCGGATCGAGCGCCTCGAAATCGGGGTTGATCCGGCCGTAATCCGTGAAGGCGAGACCGCGGTCCTCAGCCTGGGTGCTTACGACGAGGCGGGCGAACGCGTCGAGGGCGCTTCGGGTCAGCTGTTCGTCGTTGGCCAGGCGGCGGAGATCACGGACACGGGGGACACGGTGGTGGGTCGCAGTCCGGGCGAAGCCCGAATTACCGTCCTGGTCGAAGTCCCGGCGTTAGCCTCGGGACCGGCACGCACCCTGCGTGAAGAAGCCTTGCTCGAGGTGCTGCCGGCTCGTATCACCAGTCTCGAGTTGGTCCTGCCCGCGGCCAGTCTCTACGCAGGCGCACGCTACCTGGCGTCATCCACCGCTCGTTCCGATACAGGCGTCCGCTCCGACGCGGATGTCCGCTGGTCGTCATCCGACGAGTCAGTGGTTCGCATCGGTGCCGGGGGGACCATGGTCGCGGGGTCGCCGGGCACCGCGCGGATCGAGGTCACGTCGGAGGGCATCACGACCGGCGCGGACGTCAGCGTGGTCGCCAATCCGATTCGCCAACTGCGGCTGGATCCGCTGGAAGCCAGCCTGCGTGCGGGCGACGTCGTTCATTTTTCTGCCCGGGCACTCGACGCGGGCGGAATGGAAGTGCCCGACGCGCCCATCGAATGGTCGGTGGCCCCGGTCGGGGGTACGGGCCAGGTGGCGGCTACCATCGATGGCCACGGAGCGTTCGTGGCTGACGAGCCCGGATTGTTCAGAATCACAGCGACCATAGCGTCCTTATCCGAAGTGGCCGAGGTCGCGGCGACGCCACGGCCGGCTCGCCGCGACATGACCCTGAAGGCACACGGCACGGTACCGTCGGAGGCGGGCGCGACCACTGATCTGTGGGTATTCGAGGGCACCGACGGTCGCGACTATGCGTACACCGGGACGATGGATGCCGCGACCATGTACGCCTGGGACGTCACGGACCCGACGAACCCCGTGATCACGGATTCGGTGAAGGTGGACGGTCGGCGCCAGAACGACGTGAAAATCAACGCCGACGCGACGCTGGCCATCATCACGAGCGAGGGCGCTTCCAATCGACGCAACGGATTCACGATCCTCGATATATCGGATGCCGCGCACCCGACCATCATCACCCATTTCACCGACGGACTGACGGGTGGAGTGCACAACGTCTGGATCGAGGGCAACATCGTCTATGCGGTCCACAACGGTACGAATGCCGTACACATCGTGGACATCTCTGACCCGGCGAACCCGCTCAACGTGGGCAGATGGCAGGTGGACAACCCCGCCCGCTCTCTGCACGACATCATGGTCCTCGACGGCCTGGCCTACCTCAGCTACTGGGACGACGGCCTGGTGGTCCTCGACGTGGGAGCGGGCATCAAGGACGGAACGCCCATCGAGCCGCAGTTCGTGTCCCAGTACAAGTATCGAACGCAGCACGGAGCCGAGTCCTACGGCAACACGCACCACGCAATCCGCTACAAGAACTACGTGTTTCTCGGAGACGAGATCTTCGGGTGTTCCGAGTGCGTGAACGGCCCGCGCGGCCACGTACACGTCGTGGACGTCACGGATATCGAGAACCCGTCGGAAGTGGCCACTTACTGGGTGCCAGAGGCCGGCGTTCACAACCTTTGGGCTGAAAACGACAAGCTGTACGTGGCCTACTACCAGGGCGGTCTGCGAGTCGTGGACATTTCGGGAGAGCTACGCGGTGACCTGTACCGACAGGGACGCGAGATCGGGTGGTATATGACGGAAGACGCAGAGGGACACAATCCGAACAATACGGACGCCTGGGGACCTCAGCCCTACAAGGGAAACATCTTCGTGTCGGACTTCAGTTCGGGTCTCTGGGTGGTGAAGTTGGAGGAGCCCCGGCGGGAGCTGATCCCCTGAGCACGGAGCGGCGATGATGTCCGTGGGTCCCCGCATCTTTCGCGAGGTGATGGGCCGCCTGGCCGGCGGCGTCACGGTGGTGACCGCGCTGGACGGCGACCGGCGGGCCCGCGGATTCACGGCCACGGCCGTGTGCTCGGTATCGCTGGATCCGCCCCTCGTCCTGGTCTGTGTCGGGCGAGAGGCTCACACGCCCTCGGCGATCCGGCATTCCGGCCGCTACGCCCTCAACTTCCTCTGCTCCGATGACGCGGCCACGTCCGATCGGTTCGCGACCGAAGGGTCGAAATTCGACGGAATCGAATGGCACACGGCTCCCGCGGGTTCCCCCCTGCTGCCGGGAATCCTCGCGTGGGTGGAATGCGAGGTGGAACAGGATGTCGAAGCCGGGGACCACACGGTTTTCATCGGGCGCGTGACGGCAGCGGCTATCGGGCGGACGGACCGGGATCCTCTCGTTCACTTCGGCGGACGCTACCACACGGTGGCGGCGATGGACCCGTGAGACACGAAGCCTTCCGCGAATCGGCCGGTCGCATGTACGACAACATTCCCGCGGCGTTCCGAAGAGGGATCTCGGGAGTAACCGTCGAGCGTGCCGCAAAAGGTCACCCGACGTTGCCGGGAATCTGGACGCTCGGAGAGTGCGTGACCGACCAGTGGCCGGATGCTACCGGCGGAATCGCTGACACGCGGTCCGAGATCGTTCTCTACTACGGGTCGTTCGAAAAACTCGCGGTTGGAGATCGGCGGTTCGACTGGGAAGCGGAACTGTGGGAGACGATGCTTCACGAACTCCTGCATCACCGCGAGGCGGCAGCGGACGAAGAGAGCCTGGACGTGTTCGACTGGGCGGTGGATCAGAACTTTCGGCGGCATGCCGGGATCGACTTCGACCCGCTGTTTCACCGGTTCCTGCCGGCGGACGAACAGGGTCACGTGCGACTGGAGGGCGAGACGTTCATCGACGTGCGACTTGGACGATCAGACCGCCTCGCGACCTTCAGGTGGCGCGGCGGCGAATGGACGGTTCGGGTACCGCTCGAGGCTTCCCTTCTCTGGTCACGCGTGCGGAACCTGGCCGGCGGACGCACCTGGGTGATCGCCGAGCGGCGCCAGCCGGTGTGGAGGCTCCTGAGCCGCCGCGGCCCCATGGAGCTGTGGGAAATGGACCGGCGTGCGCTTCCGGTGCCACCCGCATGATGCCGGAAGCCGGAGTGTCCCGGTGAGGCTGGGAGGATTTCGCGCCGGGCGGTTGCTAGGGTTCCGAATCCGGATCGACTATTCCTGGTTCGTGGTGCTGGTCCTCGTAACCTGGACCTTCGCTTCGTGGCAGTTCCCCGGGGACCTGCCGGGCCTCTCGCGGATCGCGTACCTGGCAATGGGCTTCTCAGGAGCCTTGCTGCTCTTCCTGTCCGTGCTGCTGCATGAACTGGCGCATTCGGTCGTGGCCCGGTCGCGCGGGATCGCCGTGGAGGGGATCACACTGTTCATCTTCGGCGGAGTGGCCGAGATGAGGCAGGAACCGGAACGAGCCCTCGACGAGTTCCTCCTGACCATCGTGGGGCCGCTCAGCAGCCTGGCCCTGGCCGGCGTATTCGTCGTCGTCGCCCGACTACTCGCGGCTCTCGAACTGGAGCCGGCCGCAGTCGTTGCCGCCACGCTGGCGATGTTGAACCTGGTTCTGGCCGTCTTCAACATGGTTCCGGCCTTCCCTCTCGATGGAGGGCGGGTGCTCCGTGCCGTCCTGTGGAGAATCACGAGGGACCCGTACAAGGCGACGCGGTGGTCCACGTGGGTGGGCCGTGGGTTCGGCTGGATGCTGATCGCCTGGGGTTTCTTCCTGTTCGTGAACGGCGCCCAATTCGCGGGCGTGTGGGGGATCTTCCTCGGCTGGTTCCTGACGGGCGCCGCGACCTCGGCCGCTGAGCAGAACGAGCTCAAGCATGCCCTGGAGGGGGTACCCATCGGGCGCCTGTTGTCCGGCCCAGCGGTCTTCGTTCCGGGTGAGTTGACGGCCGAGGAGCTCGTGGAGCGGTATTTCATGCGGTATTCGGCGACCGCGTTTCCCGTGGTGCGCGGGCGGAGCCTCGTGGGTGTGGTGGCCGTAGCTGACGTTTCGTCGCTTTCGTTGGACGAGCGCGCCGCGACCGCCCTTTACGACATCATGCGTCCGATCCGCGAGGTCCCGGCCGTGCAGGCGGACCGAGCCCTCGTCGAAATTGTCCTCGCGGTGCGAGCGGGGAACCAGGACCGGATGATGGTGATCCGGGACAGCGAGGTCCTCGGGGCCCTGACCGCCGAGGACATTCTCAGCTGGAATGCGGACCGGGCTCATGGGCAGTCGCCCGGCTCCGAGGCGGCCTCCTGATGGCGCGCCGGACGGATTCCCTGCGCAAGCGGAGGGATCGCGTTGCTCACCTGAAGCCGCTTCTCGCCGGTCGCTATCCCGACCTCACGGTCAGCCTCGACTGGGAAACGCCGCTGGAACTGCTCGTCGCGACCATTCTCTCCGCTCAGTGCACCGACGAGCGCGTGAACAGGGTCACACCGGCGTTGTTCGATCGGTATCCCGACGCGGTGGCATTGGCGAACGCCGATCGGGGAGAGCTCGAGGAACTGGTTCGTTCGACCGGCTTCTATCGGAACAAGGCAAAGAACATCCAGGGGATGGCGCGACTTCTCGTCGCTGATTACGACGGCCGGGTGCCGGATACCATGGACCACCTGGTCGAACTGCCTGGAGTTGCCCGAAAGACGGCAAATGTCGTGTTGAGCAACGCTTTCGGGCGCAACGAAGGGGTCGTTGTAGACACGCATGTGAGGCGAGTGGCGGGCCGGCTCGGCCTGACCGGCGAGACGGATCCCGTCCGGGTCGAGCGTGACTTGATGCAGGTGCTCGAGCCGGCGGACTGGCACGCTTTTCCGTGGCGCATGATCCTGCACGGCCGCCAGCGCTGCTCCGCTCGCAATCCGGACTGCGCGAGCTGCGAGATCCGCGGCTTGTGTCCTAGCGCAGACCGCGCCTGAACCGGCAAGTGGATCGAACATGCCTTCCCACCGACGGCCGGTAGCGACGACCGAGGATCGAGAAGCTTTCCGCGCGGACGCGCTGGGCCTCGGCTTCTTGCAGGTCGGTTTCGCGCCCGCCACCAGGCCTCCCCGCGCTGACGCTTATCTGGAGGGGCTGCGAGC
>JABDQB010000508.1 GCA_013042495.1 Gemmatimonadota bacterium | reverse complement strand
GGCCGGCAGGCCCGGCCGGTACGGCGAGGCAAGCCTCGGGTTCGAGAAACGCGTGCTCGATGCGCTGGGTCACGAACGTGCCTTCCACGACGTGAGCACACTCGGCCAGGGCCACCTGCACGTCGCCGCGCGTGTACGCGCACACGTCCAGAAGGTTGCCGCCCTCGTGCACCCGCGGAGAGTCCTCGCAGAGCGCTTCGACCGGGTCCGACACCGGATCCAGCGCCTGGTAGCGGACCGACTCCTCCAGCGCTTCCGCCGCCTGTTTCGCATGGAATCGGGTGTCGGCCAGGACGAGCGCCAGGACATCTCCGACGCACCGGGTGGTCTCGCCCTCGGCCACGAAGACCGGCCAGTCTTTGCGAATCAGGCCAACGAACCGATCGCCCGGGACATCCGCTGCGGTGAGAACGCGTTCGACCCCGGGCAGGGAGCTTGAGGCCGAAATGTCGATTTCGAGGACGTCCGCCCGCGGGTGTCGACTCATGACGACGGCTCCATGCAGCATGCCGGCGGTCGACATGTCGGCCACATAAGGTTTGTCGCCCAGCGTCTGCTCGCTTCCCCGATACCGGAGGGCGTTCCCGCCCACCCCGGCCCCGTTTCCGCCGGGTGGTGGGCTCCGCTTCAGCCCCCTGGAGGCCCCGAACAGGTCCGATCGCCTCGGGCCGTGGTAGTCGGGGAGTGCGTCGTCCTCCCATGCCTCAGACGCCGTAAGAACGGCGTCCACGATCCGCTGATAACCCGTGCAGCGGCAGATATGGCCGTTCAGCGCTTTTCGGATCTGTTCCTCGTTCACCTGCGGCGTCCGATCGAGCAGCGACGCGACCCTGGCCGCGATTCCGGGCGTGCAGTAGCCGCACTGAAGACCCCCTTCGCGCACGAAGGCCTCCGCGAGAAGGCGGCGCTTGCGTTCGGAGATGCCTTCGAGGGTCGTGACCGATTTGCCCTCCGCGGATTCCGGCTTTCGCAGACAGCTCAGCACGGCGCGACCATCTACCATCACCGTGCAGCAACCGCACGCGCCCTGCGGCGCGCACCCGTCCTTCGGAGACGTCACGTCGCACTGGTCGCGCAGCACGTCGAGGAGGTTCATTCCCTCCTCGTACGACACGCTGCGTGGCTCGCCATTCAGCAGGAAGGACAGCTCAGGCATGGGCTCCGCCGTTTCCGGTGAACGATGGGCACGCGTCGCGCAGCCCCCAGTACAGGAGGCGGGCAAGGACCTCGGACCTGTACCCGGCGGTGGAGCGGATATCGTCGATGGGCGACACGTCTTCGGCCAGGGCCGGCGCCAGGTCGGCCGGACCCGAGACCGGCCGCTCCTCGGCCAGGAGGGACTCGAGCGCAGGGCACCGGCAGACCGTGGGAGCGACGCTGTTCGCCACGACTCTCCACCCCGCGCCGCCGTGAGTCACCGCGGCACCGACCTTGGTGATCGCCTGTGCGGATCGCGAGCCCACCTTTTCGAACCACTCGAAATCGTACGTGCGCCGGGGAACATGGATCCCGGTCACGAGCTGATCGGGAGCCAGGCGCATCTGCTTGTACCCGAGGTAGAACTTGGACAGTGGCACGAGGGCGGAGCCTTCCCGTGACCGCAGCTTCAGCATCGCGTCGTACGCCATGAGCACCGGTACGCCGTCGGCCGCCGGCGAGGCGTTGACGATGTTTCCGCCCCACGTGCCCCGGGCCTGGATCTGCACGGCACCCACCTGTCTCGCCGCTCTAACCAGGAGCGGGAACTCCGCCCCGATGGTCGGGTCGCGGATGACATCCCAGTAGGTCGTGCCCGCCCCCAGGATCAGCTCGCGGTCGGTCCATTCGACGGTCCGCAGTCCCTCTACGCCTGAGAGGTCGAGCCACGCGAGGCCATCTTCGAGGACACGCTGCGGCCAGTGCACGGCCAGGTCCGTGCCGCCGGCGATCGGCGTCGCCTCCGGGTGACTCGCCCGCAGGTCGAGGGCCTCGTCCAGGTCGCGCGGCAGGTATATGGTCACGCGCCCCCCTCGCCCCCGCCGGTGGACGCCGCGGATTCGAGCCAGGCCTCCAGGCCCTCGATGATCCCGTCGTAGCCCGTACATCGGCACAGGTTGCCGGCCATCAGTTCCCGCAGGCTGTGCGTATCCACCAGGTCGCGGTTGCGCCGGACCCACCAGGCGGTCATGACGACCCCCGGCGTACAGGCCCCGCACTGCGTGGCTCCGCTCGCGAGAAGCGCGGCCAGCTCTTCCTCCGGAACCGATTCGACGGTCTCGACGACCCGATCACGGGCTTGCCAGACGGGGATCAGGCACGAGTTTACGGGAATCCCGTCGAGAAGGACGGTGCACGCCCCACATTCGCCTTCTCCGCACCCTTCCTTCGTCCCCGTCAGGTTTCTCTGGTACCGGAGGAAGTCGAGAAGACGGTCGCCCGGGTCCACCCGGGCTGCGACGGACTCATCGTTCAGCGTGAGCCGGATCTCGATCCCGCCGCTGCTCACGTGACCCTCCCTTCGGCCTGCTGAGATCCGATCACCAGGTCCATCAGTCGCTCGGGAGTGAGCGGTATGACGGTGGGGTCGACGCCTACGGCCGAGGCAACGGCATTGGCGACGGCCGGCGCCACGCCATCGAACGGCAGTTCGCCGATTCCCTTCGCTCCTCCGGCGCCGTGAGGATAGGGGGCCTCCAGGAAATCGACGCGAATCGGCGGGACGTCGTCGGCAGTGGGAATGATGTAGTTGGTGAGCTGCGCGTTCTCGAGCACACCGTCCCGCCACTTGCACTCTTCGAGCAGCGCCCACCCGAGGGCCTGGACCACGCCGCCCTGGATCTGGCCGCGCGCCAGCGTCTCGTGAAGCACCCGGCCGATTTCCTGGACCGCCACGAAGTCCCGGACCGCGACGGCAAACGTGCGAAGATCGACCTCGACGTCGGCCACGTACGCGCCCCAGGCGAACGCGCCGTACGCGTCACCCCGATACGTCTCGTCATCCCATTGGATGTGCTCGGGCTGCCGGTACTTCGCCCGTCCGAGAAGCTCCTTTCCGGGGTGGGCGGCATGCCAGTTCCGTATGTCCGCGAGCAGCGCCTCGCCTTTCGAGTCGGTACCGCGCCCGACGGTCTCACGCAGGTCGTCGCACGCCTTCTCCAGCAGTCCGCCGACGACCATCACCGTGCGAGACGCCACGGTCGGGCCGCTGTTGGGAACGCGCGCCGTGTCGGCCGCGGCGATCACGACGGCCTCCGGGGGCACGCCGAGTCGGTCACACACGAGCTGCGTGAACACGGTCAGCGTACCCTGTCCCATCTCGACGTTGGCGGTGCGCGCCTCGATCCGTCCGTCCGGCAATCCGGCGACGTGAACTTCGGAGTCGAGAAACACTTCGCCCGCGCCCGTGAAACCCGCCCCATGGAAGAAGGTCGCGAGGCCGATGCCGCGTCTGAGGGTCGGCTCGTCCCGGTTGAATGCGTGGTGTGCCGCGGCCCGCTCACGATAGCCGGCCAACTCCAGGGCGCGATCCATGACCTCGATCCGGTCGGCCCCGTCACGGATCACCTG
>JABDQB010000505.1 GCA_013042495.1 Gemmatimonadota bacterium | reverse complement strand
GTTCGAGGTGAGTCGCGACGGCGTTCAGCGCACGGGCACCTACGAGATTGCGACCAAGAGGGAGCAGCGTCGCTGGCCGGTGGTCAGTCGGCGCGCGATGATTGCGGTCGCACTGATTGTGGTTCTGTACGTCATTGTCGAGGTGGTGCGGCGGAGCTTCCTGTCTCCCGCATGAGGCGTCTCAGAACACCGAGAACTTCAGGTTGTCGAGGTATTTCTCCGGCTGTTCCCGCACGTCCCGGGTGAGCAGGGCGATCTCCTCGGATGCCACCTGGATGTTCTCGGTAGCGGCCGTCAGTCGATCGTACAACTCTCCGTCGTTGACCATCTTACCCAGTGTTCCATCTCCCTCGTCCACCTTGCGGAGAATCGAGGCCAGCGATTGACTTCCCGAGTCGAGGTCGTCACTGGCGGCGGCGAGACGGGCGGTCAGCGTGTCGATGTTGGCGAGCGTGCGATCGAGTTCGGGACTGGCGGCGCTCTCCGCCAACTCCCCGGCGGCCACATTCAGAGCCTCGATGAGTTCCTCAAGCGTCGCGGCCTCGCGGTCGAGCAGCAGCTGGACGTCTTCCATGCCTGCGGCGAGCGAGCCCGCGGCGGAATGAACGTCGAAGATCATGCTGTCGGAAAGGAGCATCCGTGTCTGCTCGAGCACCCGACCCGCCTGGTCGCCCAGCGTTCCTGCCAACTCGTTGAGGCCGGGAGCCGGCGTTGCCGTGATAGTGTCGCCGGATGCGAGGAACTCGGTGGACACGCCGGGAATCAGCGCGAGCACGTTGGCGCCGAGGAAGCCCGACGTCTTGATTTCCCCTCGCGTGTCTCTCGGCAACTGAACCTGAAGGGAGACGGCGAGTTCCATGTCCACGTGATCCTGACGCAGAGAAATACGCCTGACCGAGCCGACTTCGACCCCGAGAAGGGTAACCGGAGTCCCCTGGGTTACGGCTGCTGCCTCCGGCGCGAGGGCGTACACGACCAGCCGATCCCCGCCGGCCTGGCGGCCGCTGATCCAGGCGACACCCAAGATGAACGCGAAGAAGCTGACGACGAGAAGGATCCCGACCTGCAGCTCCGTCTTGTACTGGTCTCTCAAGCCCGGGTCACGCATGAACGGTACCTATGTGAGTTTCGGGTGAAGGAAGTCCTGGACGACCGGATCGGGTGATTCGCGGAGTTCAGTCGGGGTTCCCCGAGCCTGGACCCTGCCATCGGACAGAAGGACGATCTCGTCGCCGAGGTAGAAGGCGGACTCGACATCGTGAGTCACGATCACGCTGGTCGCGCCGATCTCTCCCTGCAGCCTGGCGATGAGTCGATTGATGACGTTCGCGTTCACCGGATCGAGACCGGTCGTGGGCTCGTCATAGAGGATGTATCTCTGCCGGCCGACGATCGCCCTCGCGATCGCGACCCGCTTCTGCATCCCTCCCGACAGTTCCGACGGCAAGAGTGTCAGGACTTCGCGGCCCAGATTGACGTGATCGACGGCCTCGATCACGCGCGGGTCACGGTGTGCATCGTGCTTCCTGCATTCCTCAGCTGAGAGCCCGAGCTGGATGTTCTGTCCGGCGGTTAGCGAGTCGAAGAGGGCAGAATTCTGGAAGACATAGCTGATTCGAGACCGGATCTCGCGAATCTGTTTCCCGTTCGCCTGCGGGACCGACATGCCTTCGACGCGAACGTCTCCCGCGTCAGGATCGAAGAGCCCGACGATGTGCTTGAGAAGTACGCTCTTGCCCGTTCCGGACGGACCCATGATCACGAGACTCATTCCCTCATGGATGTCCAGGTCCAGGCCGTCCAGAACCCACTTGCCGTTGAGGTTCTTCCGCAGCCCCCGGATCTCGATCATCCGACGGCCTTGTAAAGGGGAGCGAGGACCACGTCCAGGATCATCAGAGCCACGATGATCGCCACAACGGTATTGCGGGCGGTTCGGCCGACCCCTGCGGCGCCGCCCTCCGCCTGCAGCCCGACGTAGCATCCGATGAAGGTAATCGTGATTCCGAAGAACACTCCCTTCACGATCGAGAAGATCAGCGCCGCGGAGTGATAGTAGTTTCGCACGCCGTATACGTACTCGTGTGTCGTCATGTCGAGCATGACCATTCCGGTGAGCCAGCCGCTCCAGATCCCCGCCACGTTGGCCAGGATCACGATCGGCACCATCATTACGGCGCCGGCCACGACGCGCGGCATGATCAACTCCCCGACCGGATCCCGTCCGAGCGTACGTAGCGCATCGATCTGGTCCGTGACCTTCATCGTCCCCAGTTCCGCCCCGATTCCAGCCCCCACGCGTCCCGCCATGATGATCGCCGACAGCAACGGCGCCAGTTCGGTCAGCATCCCCGCCGCCACGGCATTACCCACGATCCACAGCGGAAGGTCTGTGAACTGGTAGCCACTCTGCTGGGCCAGGATGGATCCGCTGAGAGTGGCAACGAGGAGGACCAGGGGAAGGCTGTCGACTCCAATGGCCTTGGCTTGCCGGAATGTCTCTCGAACGTGATCTCTCGGGTGGAGAAGCGCCAGCACCGTGGCACCACCAAGGACTCCGGCACGCCCTATGTGACGCGTCACCGACAGGCCGGTACGGCCTATGCGACGGACCCAGGAAGCGGGAAGACGATCTTCCTCTGGCTGTTCCAGGCCGGCTTTGGGGTCAGACTCCCGGGCCAACGTCGGCTGCCTTTCGAACGATCGTCGAGCCGGTAAGCTCAACAGAGATGTTGGATCGCCTTTCCGGCCTGCCTAGGTCGGACTTCCGCCCGGCAAGCTACCACGCCAGGAAGCGTCAACCAAGACCGTCTCGTTGTGGGCTTCAGTTCGGAACCCGGGTCGTATCGGGCCGGCGAGGCAGCGGCTTGACCGGTCGCTGCAGGAC
>JABDQB010000500.1 GCA_013042495.1 Gemmatimonadota bacterium | reverse complement strand
TGAGAAGGATGAGGACGCCGAGAAGAGCTGCCGCGCTCACGATCCGCAGTCCGGTGAAAGTCCCCTCGCTTCCCAGCCACCGGTCGACGGTGGCAGCGGCCACGAAGTACGCGGGTGGATACAGCGTCAGCACGACCGGTGGCTCCACCCAACCATCGGATGGGTAGAGATCCGACAGGTCGCCCGATTGCAACGCGGCCAGACTGCCCAGCACCGGGCCCTCGGTGTAGTAGAAGACGGTTCCGGGCTGGCTGATCCGGAGGCCGGCGAAGAAGAGAACGCAGCCCACCAGAAGGACGTTCAGCGGCACGAACAGGCGCCAGACACGACTGCGAGACACGGTCAAACGGAATCGCGCTCGTCATGCAGGGGGCGGGCCGCATCGGTGGCCGCGCCGGATAGATTCCGGTACCGGCCTACGACCCAGGCAGGTCTGCCCTTTGCCTCGTTGTAGATTCGGCCGATGTACTCACCGATCACCCCCACCGCGATCAACTGGATCCCTCCGAGGAACAGGATCGAAGTCATGGTGGACGCCCAGCCAAGGATAGCCGCACCGGAAACGAGCTTCTGGTACAAGACGCTGACAAGTACAAGGAAGGCGACGCCGGATACCAGGAACCCCATGAACGTGGCCAGTCGGAGCGGAAGTTCGGAGAACGCGAATAGAGCATCTGTCGCCATGCGCATCAGCTTGAGCGGCGACTGGCGCGGCTGTCCGGCGTATCGGGCCGCCCGCTCGAACTCGACGCCTGTCTGCCGCCCCCCCACGTAGGCGCGCAATCCCGAAACATACCGGTCGCGCTCGGGCATCTTGTTGACCATATCCACGACTGAGCGGTCCATCAGCGAGAAGTTCCCGGCGTCCGCGGGAATGTCAACGCTGCTCAACCGGCGAAGGACGCGGTAGAACAGGTTGAACAGGACCCGCTTCGGCCACGCTTCCTTTCGCTCGCGCTTGAGCGCGTAGACCACGTCGTACCCGTCCTCCCACTTCTCGACGAGGAGTGGTACGACCTCGGGAGGATCCTGCAGATCTCCATCCAGGAGAACCACCGCGTCCGCGCTCGTCGCCGCCAGTCCGGCTGAAATCGCAAGCTGCTGGCCGAAATTCCGAGAAAGGTGCACGACCGCGACGCGTGAATCTGCCGCAGCGAAATCTGCGAGAAGATCGGGGGTGCGATCCCGGCTGCCATCGTCGACGTAGATGATCCGCCACTCATACGGCAGGCGACCCAGAGCGTCGACCAGGCGACGGTTGAGCTCCGGCAGTATGGCCTCTTCGTTGTATACGGGGACGACTGCTTCCAACGTCTTCACGGATCCTCCGGATCGGGTTCGACTTCTTCGCCGGACTCCCAGGCGTAAAGACCCACTAGCTCCACGCCATCCAGCTCGACGGCGAGCTGCGGGCGCACGTTCTCGTAGATCCGCTTGTGAAACGGACGGAACAGAGCCCGCCGGGCGACGAGCAGAAAATACTCCGGTGGCATCTCATCGGTCACGATGATGTCGCTTCGCAGCATGCCATGCGTCTGGATCCATTGAAAGTGCTCGACGTTCGGCCATACAGCCAGACGGGCTCCGACGGGAAGTGTCTCGCCGACCTTCTCGAGGAACGCCGGGGTAGCGGCCTCCAGCCAGTATGTCGATTCCATCCCCGCCCGCTCGGCACCCTTCACGCCGCCGATGACTTCGTTGTAGTAGGCGAGGTAGAGAGGCGCGACCCGAACAGTTTGAAGGTACGGGGGAAGGAAGAACACCACCCCGAGAATGAGCGAGGCGAGCAGCGCATTCCGCTCGGGGACCCGCTTGCGCAGAATCCCGGACATCGATGCGAATCCGCGGCCCGCCAGGAGGGCCAGGAAAGGAAACATCGGGAGCCACAGGCGCACCCCGTCATGATTCGGAGAACCCGGCGCCGCAAGAAGGGCCAGGAAGAAGAGGATCTGCGTCAGGCAGAGCCCACCCACGGGCCGATCCTCCCAGTGTCGGGCGGTCGCCACCGTTCCCCAGCCCGCGAGAGCGAGAATCGAAAGCGGTACGGTAATGAGGGTCATCACCACGACGTGATGCCCCGGCAGCCGGAAGTTCCAGATCCGTCCCAGGTAGTACGTGGAGATCGGAACCACCTCGTCCCGCCCGAGACTGTCCCGCACGAGTCGTATCGTCTCGGCCACGGGATCGTGCCACATGAGGGGGTTGAGTGCCCACGCCACCGCCAGCCCCCCGAGTCCCCACAGAATGGCCCCGGAAATGGCCCGTCTCGATCTACCGTATGCAATGAGCCAGAGCAGCATCGCGAGGGGCATTAGGTACCCGGTGAACTTGGTGGCGAGGGCGAGTCCGAGGGCCGCCGAACCGATCGCGAGGTACCGTCTGCGGTCCTCGAGCACGTAGAGAACCAGTCCGGCCGACGCGACGAACCAGGCAAACGCAGTCACCGTGTCGGTAGCCCCGATGTGCGCATGCCCTACGACGCGCGGCATGAGCAGAAGCGACAACCCTGCCCCGATCCCAGCTGCGCGCCCCCACACCAGTCCCGCCAGCCAGGCTACGCATGCCACGAGAAGTGAAAAGAACGCCAGTGGCGTCAGGCGAAATCCGACGACCTCGCCCGTCCAGCGACCGAACGCCGCCTCCGTAGCCGCCATGGCCAGCTTGTAGGCCGGTGGATGCGGATTCCAGTAGCGCCGCCAGTTGAAGGTCTCTCTGACCACGTCCTGGCTGAATTGCCCGGGACGGTCCGGACCGGTGACGACGCGGGACGCCCAGTCCTGGATGCGCCGGGAGGAATCGAAGTAGTAGGGTTCATCCCAGGCGATTCCCACGTCTTTCAGGCCCGGAAACAGCCAGACGAACGTGAGCAGGCCCAGTATTGCTCCGGCCCATAAGACGAACCGCCTCGCAGCCCGGTCGTCGATCATTCGGTCCTGAAGACCATCATCAGGGGTACTCCCTCGAGCGAAACCGCGAGCAGTGGTGTGCCGCCGAAACCCACCAGGGCGCTTTCCGTGCGCCGCCATTGAGCCGGGCGGTTGAGGACGAAGACGAAGTCCGCCTCCCCGGCGTTCCGGTCGAGGGCCACCGTCGTGAAGCTCGCGGGCCCCTCGCAGGCCAGCGCGATGTCGTCGGTTTCGTCCGGTTTCAGGAGCTGCGTCTCGACCCGCCACTCGGCCGGAGCCCAGCCGATAGCCTGGTAGAAGCACATCTCTTCGATGAAGAAGCCCGGATCAACCAACGCGCCCGAAGGAAGTACTTCCGCCAGGTCTTCGAGGACCGCCCGGTTCGATACCTCCTTCAGGTTGGTGACCTCGAGGCCCTTGCTCTCGGCTCCTTGAATGCCCCCGACGAGGACGTTGAAGTAGGACAACTGGTGCGGATGCACCTGAACCGTGCGTAGCGCAGCCGGGGCTATGAAAGCCACGATCGACAGAGCCACGATGAAGTCACGCCGCTTCTCGATGGACGGGAGGCGAGTCTGAAGGCCCAGGGTCGCCCACTCTCCGAGGGCAACCGCTCCCAAACCGGCCAGCACGCAGAAGAACGGAAACAGGGGCAGGAACAGGCGCACGCCATCGTGCATCGGCGCGGACGGAAGGGCGAGGGTACCGTAGAGCACGGCCATATTCACGAGCACCAACC
>JABDQB010000498.1 GCA_013042495.1 Gemmatimonadota bacterium | reverse complement strand
CTCTTGCATCAGGTGTCTCCTCCCGTGAATTCGGCGCCCCTGCGCCCCCTTAAGTGCTTCCCCCACAACGCCCTCCCGTAGCCGTTCATGGCAAATGGGGAGCGCAGAATGTACAGGGGCGAGGAGGCTCGAACAACGACCGGGCGCCGGTGCCGAAGTGGCGCCACGAACCCGGGGGCCCGGGTGTGGCGGGACCGCAACGATAGACCAACGCGGCCGAGATCCAGCATTTCCCGTTCCGGTCTTCCGCTGCCGGACCGCGATCCATGAAGATCGTCAGCGACGTGCGCGTATAGACCGATAGAACATTATATATTGCAGATACTTACGGCGTCTTGATACAAAGCTTGGAGGAAGACCCGGCCCGGCGCTTCACAGAGTTGTCGTCGGCCGGCGCGGAGCCGCTGGCCCGGTAGCTCGGAGACCGAACGGAACTTGCACCTTCGGGTCACCCAGAGCGGTCGCGCGTACTCGAGCGACCGAACCCGAACGTCGTGCACACGCATTCGAGAGGCGAACGTATGATCCTGGCGGTCCTGCTTCTGCTGCTGGTCACGGACCTGCTGATCCTGGTGCATGAGCTGGGACACCTGGTCGCGGCGAAGTGGGCCGGTATGCCGGTGACTTCTTTTTCGGTCGGCTTCGGACCGCCGCTCTTCCGCTTCCGCATCGGTGAGACCAGTTACCAGCTCGCCCTCATTCCGCTCGGAGGCTTCGTTCGCATCATGGGGATGCGGGGGACGGAGGAAGACCGGCGACAGTGGCCCAACGGTTTCGCGTTCCAGAGGGTGCATCGGCGGATGATCGTCGTCCTGGCCGGGGTGGCGGCTAACGCCGCTCTTGCCCTCGCCATCTTCGCGATCCTGGGTTCAACGGGTGCGGCCACGCCTCCCACCCCGGCGCGGGTGAGCGCCGTATTCGAGGACGATTTGCCGCTCGACGCCGCTGGTTGGGAAATGATGCGCTCGGACATCGACGTGATCCGGGTGGCCGGCCGCAAGGTGAGCGATTGGGGCGAATTCGCGATGGCTCTCCTCGCGGTCGATCCGGGGCCGCAGTCGATCGCCTTCGCAGACGGTGAGAGCATGCAGGTCACGATCCCCGAGCTGGAGGGGGATCGTATCCAGCTTCTTGCCTCGCTCCTTCCTCCCCTGGTTCCGGTACTCGGCACGATTCAGCCGGGTTCGCCGGCCGAGAGGGCCGGGCTTTTGACCGGCGACCGTATCGTCGCGGTTGAAGGGCAGGCCACCCCGACTTTCTACGAGTGGCTCGAGGCCATGCCGTACACTCCGGCGGCGCCGGTCTCCCTGCGAGTCCTTCGTAACGGAGCTGGAGTCGACATCTGGGTTCCGCAGCCGGATCGCGACTTCGTAGCGCAAGGCAGCTTCGGATGGTTGGGCGCTCACCTCGGCACTGAATTCCTCGACAAGGACCTGGACGAGGACTTCGGCTCTGCCATCGCATATGGCGCCGGTGAAGTAGGCCGTCATACCCGGATGATCTCGGAGAGCGGGAAACTGCTCGTGACCGGCGCTGTAGGCCTTCGGGAAGTCAGCGGACCGGTGGAAATCGCTCGGATGAGCGAACGAGCCTACCGGATGAACTGGCCTCAGTTCTTCGCGTTCGTGGCTTTTCTCTCGCTCAACCTGGCGATCCTCAACTTCCTTCCGATTCCGGTACTCGATGGCGGGCACTTCCTGCTGTTGACCGTCGAGGGACTGATCCGGAGGCCCCTGCACCCGACGCTCGTACGCTACACCAACGTCGCTGGGGCCACGGTGGTCGTGTTTTTCATGAGCTTCGCCTTCCTCAACGATCTCCTGAAGTTGCTCGGGCTCTGACCCGGGCGAGGCCCCACTCCATTCGATAGCTTGTTCCCGTGCCACGCCACGCTGGCAACGGCGCCCGTCGCCCCCGGTTTGCGGGGCGTGACCGACAATCCACGAGGAATCCGATGCGACCTGTAATGCGAGGCGCCGGGAGCGCCATGATCGTGCTATTCGTTCTGTCTCTTGTTCTGGCTCCTGTCGGCGCGGCCCAGGACCCCGACCCTGCAGCAGTCACGATCGACCGCATCTACGGTTCGGGGGACTTCCGAGGAGACTTCTTCGGGCAGGCGCGATGGCTCGATGACGGCGTCTTCTACACCACGCTCGAGCCCTCGACGGCGGTGACGGGGGGGCGTGATCTCGTTCGCTACGAAACCGAGAAGGGGGTCCGCACGATCGTGGTTTCGGCCTCCCTGCTCATGCCGGAGGATGCCGAGAGCGCCATGTCAATCCAGGACTACCAGTGGTCGCCCGACGGGACCAAGCTCCTGGTCTTCACGAACTCGCGTCGTGTCTGGCGGCAGAACACGCGTGGCGACTACTGGGTCCTGGACCTGGAGAACTACGAGCTGAGCCAGGTCGGGGCGGACCGCCCCGAGTCGAGCCTGATGTTCGCCAAGTTCGACCCGGCGGGTGAGCGCGTGGCGTACGTCAGCGAGCACGACATTTTCGTGGAGAACATCGCCACGGGTGACGTCGTCCGACTCACCGATGATGGATCGGAGACCCTGATCAACGGTACCTTCGACTGGGTCTACGAGGAGGAGTTCTCCGCGCGGGACGGATTCCGGTGGAGCCCCGACGGCGCCTCGATCGCCTTGTGGCAGCTCGACGCCGAAGGCGTGCGCGACTTCCTGATGATCAACAACACGGATTCCGTATATTCGTACACCATTCCCGTCGAGTACCCGAAGGCCGGGGGCACCAACTCCGCGGCTCGCGTCGGGGTGATTTCGAGCGTGGGCGGGGAGACCACCTGGTGCGACGTGCCGGGCGACCTGAGGGACAACTACATCCCCCGGAGGGAGTGGGCGGGCGACTCGGACGAGATCGTCATTCAGCGCATGAACCGGCACCAGAACGTGAACCAGGTGATGCTCTGCGAAGCCGCCTCCGGCGAGGCGGAGACGGTCTTGACCGAGACCGATCCCGCTTATCTCGATGCCGTCAGTGACTGGGAGTGGCTGGACGGCAACAAGGAGTTCACCTGGGTCAGCGAGCGATCCGGCTGGCGGCATCTCTACCGGGTGTCGCGGGATGGCAAGAAGGTCAGGGCCGTCACCGACGACGACGATGACTGGGAGATCATCAGCATTCAGCGGATCGATGAAGACGGAGGCCGGGTCTACTTCATGGCTTCACCCGAGACGGCGACGCAGCGTTACCTGTATCGGGCTCGCCTCAATGGGCGAGGGAACGCCGAGAGGCTCACGCCGGAAGACCAGCCGGGTACCCATGGGTACAACA
>JABDQB010000494.1 GCA_013042495.1 Gemmatimonadota bacterium | reverse complement strand
CCTGCAATTCAACGGACCCTCAACTGCGGGCTGCATCTGCCCTTCACATCCTCAATCGATTTGTGTACGGTGGAGCGAATGAGGCTGGGAGCGCGGGCCCCCGGACCCTCCTCCGGGGCCCCGCGCGCAGGGTGGATTCCCGACATGCAATAACTGGTTCAGGCCGCTGTCCGAGCGGTTGTTTCTTACCCCGTCCGAAGGCCGTTTGTGCGTAGGATTCTTGATTCGTCGCTGCTCGCGGTGCCGCTGTTCGGCCCCGCTTTTCTATCCCAAGAGGAGGATGAGTGATGCGGAAGTTCTTTACCGCCGTTGGATGTGCAGCTCTGATGCTGCCCCTGTTGCCCGCGACTGCCGTGTCGCAGGAGGAGTCGGGCGACCTCGGCATGGTCATGATGGTCGAAGTCGCTCCGGCACACAGAGCCGCGTACCGCGAGGCTATCGAGGGGCTCGGAGAAGCAGCCGCGGCTGCTGGAGTCACCGACTACTCGTGGCATTTCTGGAGCACTGACACCGGGTACGTGCTCTACTACCCGATAAACGACTTCGCCTACTTCGATGATCCCGATCAGTTGTGGCGGAGCTTCGACGGCACGGATGGGGAGGCCGGGCGCGACGAGTTCTATGCCGCCATGCAGGCCACCCCGACCCACACGAGCACGGAGATCATTGAGTCGATTCCCTCGCTCGAGTACTGGCCGGAAGGTTACAGCGACGTAGGCGCCATCCACCTTCACTACGAGTACGTGGATGATGCGAATGAAGAGGCCTGGATGGAGAACGCGGCGGCATGGATCGCCTTTTTCGAGAAGATCGGCTATCCCTACGGCGTACGCGCCTATCGCACCCGGATCGGGGACGATCGCATGACGTGGGCGATCTTCGTGCCCAGTCTCTCTGATTTCCACTCCGACGCCAGCTGGGACGACCTGATCGAGGCGGCCGGCGCGGGGGCAGAGATGGAAGCGCTGAATGACGATTGGAACGCGGTGGTCGATCGCATGGAGCATATCAGCGCCGGATTCATGGAGAGCATGACGTACAATCCCGGCGACATGTAGTTCGTATCAGCCTGCCCGTTTCGGGCGGTTGATCGTCTGGATGCAGAAGGGGCGGCCAAACGAGGCCGCCCCTTTCGCGTTGGTCTTCACACTGCGGTCAGCGCCGCGCTGAGCGCTCTGCGATTCAGTCGCCCGCGGCGGCGTCGTCCGCTGCCATGGCTGTCGAGCCGAACGTGTAGAGCCAATCCTTGTGTTCCGAGCAATACTCGGTGATGTCGGGGGCATCGTCGCCCATGGATCCCACGAAGGCTTGCCAGCCCTCGAGGATGGCCGGGATGTCAACGCCCATGTAGTAGAAGTTGACGTTCCACTCGCCGGCCCAGGCGTGAACGAACATGCCGGCGTCGCTCCACTGTCCGGCGTCCACCACGGCCTGTGCCTTGGCCAGCGTGTAGGAGTCCCAATCTTCCGATACCTGGCTCACGTCGGTGCACTTCCAGGAACTCATGGCCATCGAAGGTCCGGGAGGACCATCCGCGCCTTCGGTGCTCTGCGCGAGCTGGTAGAAACCGTCCTTATGCTCGCTGCAATGCTTCCATAGGTCGAGGCCTCCATCCGCACCGGCTGCCGCCTCGTAAGCGGCGTTGCTGGCGGACTGGCCCTCGATCAGGTGAGCCTCGTTCTCGCCCACGGCCCAGAAGTTGACGTTCCACTCGTCGGCCCAGTCGTGGTAATAGACACCGGCGGACACCCAGTGTCCGGCATCGATCGCAGCCTGGGCAGCGGCCATTCCGCCCGCTTCCCAGTCGTCGCCGATAGCGCCCACGTCGCCGAAGTCGCACTTCCACGAGCTGATCATCAGCATCGGGAGCGGAGCCTCCTCGGCCATCTCTGCCATCTCCTCCTGCGCGACTGCTGCGCCGGGCCAGATAAAGGCGGCGGCGACAGCAAACATGACGAAACGCTGCAGCATACTCTTACTCCTTGCGGATGGGGCGCATATCGGCGTCGCTGACCCGAGTGGTCACCGGAGCCGACAGCATCTAAGCTCCGGGCACGCCCGGAGCTCGGGACTTCCTATTATGTTTGTCGAGAGTCGGCGCCTCGGAGCACCGAGAACTCAAAAGAGCCTGAAGCAGAACCTC